>JAGHSL010000435.1 GCA_018065885.1 Candidatus Limimorpha equi | reverse complement strand
TGCCTTCGGTGTCCTTGAAAAGGAAGAATTTTTCGGCGCGTTCGTAGAATTTCGGGTCGGAAATCATGCCGTATTCAATGAAAACACGGATGTCGTCCCAGTTCTTTTCGTAGGCTTCGCGGTCTTTCTTGAAGAGTTCTTCGAGTTTTTCGGCGACTTTCTTGGTGATGTAGGTCGAAATTTTCTTCACGCTTTGGTCGCTTTGCAGGAAACTGCGGCTGACGTTCAAAGGAATGTCGGGCGAGTCGATGACGCCGTGAAGCAATGATAGGAATTCAGGCAAAATGCCTTCTACTGAATCGGTTACGAAAACCTGGTTGCAATAGAGCTGAATCTTATTGCGCTGAAATTCGTAGCGGTTTTTCACCTTCGGGAAGTACAGAATGCCGGTGAGGTCGAAAGGATAATCCACGTTGAGGTGAATGTGGAACAGCGGGTCGCCGAAATTCATCGGGTAGAGGACATGATAAAATTCGTCGTATTCCTCATCCTTGATGTCGCTTGGCGTCTTTTTCCAAAGCGGCGCCACATCGTTGATAATCCAAGGCTTTTCGACTTCGCGCGTCTTCGGTTCTTTCTTTTCTTCTTTCTCTTCGGTTGGTGTTTCTGCCGAAGCATCGTCAACCACTTCGGCGTCTTCGATCACATCTTCAATCGGTTCCTGGACTTTCTTGATGCCAAACTGAATCGGAACGGGCAGGAACTTGCAGTATTTGTTGAGCAATTCGCGGATGCGGCTTTCCTCCAAAAATTCCTCGTCGCCTTCGGCAACATAAAGGATGACATCGGTGCCGCGGTCGCCCTTCGGGATTTCGTTCATCGTGTACTCTGGACTTCCGTCACATTCCCAGATGACACCGTTGTTGCCTTCTTCCTTGCACGATTTGGTGATCAAGGCCACTTTCGAGGCAACCATGAAAGCGGAATAGAAACCTAAGCCAAAATGACCGATGATGTTGGCCGATTCGGCTTCGGTCTTGGTCTTGAACTTGGCTATGAATTCCTCGGCGCCCGAAAAAGCGATTTGGTTGATATAGCGGTCCACTTCCTCGGCGGTCATGCCGATGCCTCGGTCGCGCACGGTGATGGTTTTCTTCTGCTTGTCGACTTCCACCTTGATGGTAAGGTCGCCGAGTTCGCCGCCGAAATCGCCTGCCGCAGCCAAAGCCTTCAGTTTCTGGCTGGCATCGACGGCATTGCTGATGATTTCGCGAAGGAATATTTCCTGGTCCGAATACAAGAATTTCTTAATGACAGGGAAAATGTTTTCTGTCTTGACTCCAATGTTACCTGATTGCATATCTTTGTGTTTTTAGAATTTTCTGCCGCCTATTGGTCAAAATGTGTGCCAAGCCGAAAACTGACATTTTGTCGCAAAATTGCTTCCTCTATGATGTAACTAATCGGTAACTTACCGAATGGTAACAAAATTTGCTTCCATTTTGGTAATATGAATAGAAAAAGTGTTATCTTTGCGCCTTGATAAATGATAAACTTATGATAAAACGTGAACTAAATCCGTTTAGATACGGAAAACTTGTTGATAATGAGTTTTTTATTGATAGAGATAAAGACCGCTCAATCTTGAAGAACTTATTGGTTTCGGGTACGAATGTCATCTTGATGTCGCCTCGCCGATGGGGAAAATCATCGCTTGTAAAGCAGTCAATGATTGAGATTTTGAAAGAATATTCTGATATAAAAGTGTGCTTTATTGATGCTTTTTCTGTTCATTCTGTGTCAGAATTTTACGGAATTTTCTCAAAAGAAGTGATAAAATCGACTTCTTCGACATGGAAAAACTGGGTGACTTCTGCAAAAAAATACTTCAAGTCGATAAAGCCTGTCATATCTTTGGGTGCGGATCCCATGTCGGATTTTTCACTTTCCTTCGATTTTGATGAGAACGTTCCTGCCGAAACGTCGGAGGTGCTCGAATTGCCTGAAAAAATCGCGGAAGATAAGCAAATCAGGGTGATAGTCTGTATTGATGAGTTTCAGTCGTTGGCGCGTTTGTCCGATTATTCCGTTTTGGAGGATATGATGCGTAGCGTCTGGCAAAAACAGCCCAATGTTTCGTATTGCCTTTACGGAAGCCAGCGTCACATGATGGAGGATATTTTCAATTCGCCACAAAAGCCGTTTTTTAAGTTTGGGCAAAGCGTTTATTTAAATAAAATTGCTGAAAGTGAATGGGTTCCGTTTATTATGAACGGGTTTGACAGGACGAAAAAAACGATTTCTGAAGAACTTGCAACGCACATTGCACATACGGTTAGAAACCATTCTTGGTATGTGCAGCAATATGCGAGTTGCGTCTGGAATTTTACGCCGAAAGGCAAAAGCGTGGCTGAAAATTCGTTGGATGATGCCATGGAGTGGATGATAGAAACAAATCTGCCTAATTTTCAGAATCTTTATGGTGTTTTGACTGGCCCGCAGGTGGGTCTTTTGAAGGCTATTGCAAAAGGCGAAAAGCAGCTTTCGTCAGCTGAAGTGATTAAAAAGTACAATCTTGGCAGTTCCGCCAGTGTTGCTAAAAACAGGAAAATTCTCTTGAATAACGATTATATTGCTTCGGTAGGCGAGGGCTTTGAGTTTGTGGACCCTGTTTTTGAGATTTGGTTTCGCCAATATTCGTTTTAAATGTTATTGTCAAAGCTAACATTTGCTATTTTTGTGCGTTATTAAAATTACAAATATGAGAAAGTTATATCTGGTTATGGTCTTCATGTTGCTGAGTCTTGTTTTGTCAGCACAGACCATTTTTGAAGAAGGTTTTGAAACAGAAAACGCTGTTGGTCAGACGCCAACAGGTTGGATTTGCAACGATGGCGGTTGGAAAGCCGGCATCACTATTCCTGACGACAATGAGGCGCGTGGAAGGAAGCCTCATTCCGGCGACTGGTACATGTATGCCACCTACAACACCGATGTGTGGATTTATAAGGAGATAAATGTGACTGCCGGAAACTACTATCGCGTTTCGTTCTGGTATGCCACTTGGCATGTCGATCATTTCAATCTGGAAGTCAAGGCGGGTGCTAATGCTGCTCCGTCGGCGATGAATGTTTCAGTTTTGCC
>JAGHSL010000392.1 GCA_018065885.1 Candidatus Limimorpha equi | reverse complement strand
CAAGGACATCGTATTCGTCGATGATGACGACAAAGGTCTCTTCTTTTTCGGCATAGACTTCCAGCATACAGTCGGCAAACGAACGGCAATCGGAGAAATCGATGCTTGGAAAAGCCTTGGCGAAATCCTTCATGATTCGCTGCTGCATCACTTGCAGAAACGCCTCACCGTTCGACATGTACTCGGCGTTCATGTCTATCTTTATCACATTCAGCTTGTTGAGGTATTCCTCATAGCTTTTGTCCTGTGCAATCTTCAGGTCCTTGAACAGTTCTCGCGAATCGCAGCCTTTCGAGTAGTAGGCCGAAATCATGTTGCCGGCCATGCTCTTGCCGAACCTGCGCGGACGCGACACGCAGATGTATTTTTCCCGCGAATTGACAAGTTCATTCAATTCGGAGATAATCATCGACTTATCGACAAAAATCTTCGCTTTGCGGTCTTGGCGTAACGGTTCGTTGTTCGGATTGAGATAGATGCCCATGACTTTACAATATGTTTCAACTTGCAAAAATAAAAAAATGCTGCTGAATGTGTCAGAGTGACAAAAAAATAATGGCAGCAAGATACAATTTGTCCGTTTATGACCAAAACATTCAAAACCAGCAAATATTGCGAAGCTGAACGCAGAGCCATGCGCGCATGAGCTATGCTGAGGCAAGCAATATTCAGTGAAACTAAAACATTTCTTCTCCCGCCTCCGAATCTCGCAGCCGCTCGATTCATGCCAGCCTTCCGGCTTTTTTTCAGCCTGCATCTTCCATGCTGGGGCAAAAGGCATATTATTCCCTAAAAAAACGGAGAGGCGCGTTGCCGCACCTCTCCCGTTATCTTGCATTATCGCTTCAGGCTTGTCGCCTTGCTTTAGTTGCACTTAATAGGACGAATCGTCTCACCATAGTATCGATGGAGTCGGTCATCTTCCCACGTATTCCACTTTTTATCTATATAATAGTGAACCCGGTATGCTATTTTGCTGCTATAGCGCGTTGCTGTAGTGTAGTCGCCTTCTCCTGAACCGAAGTCTTTGCCATCAAAGTAACCAGCCAAAGGGAGGAATATGGATCTGCCAGTATATGTCCCTCTACCTTTATAAATCCATCCGGCTATTCCTGTACCTTTATAATTTGAAGTATACTCATGATCCGTGTTTGAAACCATGTTTGAGAATTCGTAAGCTGTTGGAATGCGCCATCTGCCTTCGTTAAGTTCGCAACCCAGAACATTATAATGTTTATAGGCGGCATCGTTGTCCGTTTTCAAATTATTTCCATCAACAAAGGTGAAGGGTTCAGTAAAATTGGGGTCGCCTGAATCGGGACCGTCATGATTATTCTCATTTGAAGGATATGATGGCCACCAATAGCCATTTTCCTTGCCCGTTTTCCAACCAACTGCTGTTGCGGATGTTCCATCTGAATTCCACGTCAATGAAGTGTAGTAAGGTTCCGTTTCACCAAAAGCGTAGTAATCACCATATCTTGTGGGGCTGGTTGCTCCGAGGTTACAAGTTGCCCAGTAAATGCCGTTGCTAGTAAGCTGTACGCCAATCTTCACAGTGCAGGCAGGCATTTGACAAATTCGGCTACGGATTATCGTGTTGTCTTTAGTGGTTCCAACAGTCCAGTTTCCATGGCTGTCCTTGTCAATCACTTCAACTTCAAAACCTTCTGAAAGGGTACCGACAGGAAGCACTATGAAGAATGTTGAAGGATTGGCTGCATCTGTGCTG
>JAGHSL010000200.1 GCA_018065885.1 Candidatus Limimorpha equi | reverse complement strand
AATCAAATAAACCTTGGTTGCCAAGCTTTCTGTATGCCCTTTTGTACGTGTCCATTTTCTCTTCAAATTTGCGGCAAATATACAAATATTTATCTGATTATCAAAGAGTTTTATTTAGAATTACCCTTTAGCTATTAGCCTTTAGCCATTAGCTAAGGCTTAGAAATGTTTAAAACCAATGATTTTCCTTACTTCGTTCAGGGTCTTCGATGCGCTTTCACGCGCCTTTTCGGCACCCATGCGTGCAATACGGTCGAGACGAGCCTCGTCGGACGAGAACTCCACAATGCGTTCACGAATCGGGGCGATGGTCTTCACCATGTCTTCGGCAAGTTGCTTCTTCATGTCACCATAGCGAATCGAGCAGTCGTTCCATTTCTCATCGAAGAATTTCACCGTTTCAGGCTCACTGACGATGCTCATCATCGTGAAGAGGTTCTGAATCACCTCCGGTTTTGGGCTGTTAGGTTCGGTTGGGCCGCTGTCGGTAACAGCACGCATAACTTTCTTGCGCATGGTCTTTTCGTCTTCGAAAAGATAGATGCAGTTGCCATCGCTCTTGCCCATCTTTCCGCTGCCATCCAAGCCCGGCACCTTGATGGCGTCGCCGCCGAAATAGTAGTTCTCTGGTTCGGCAAAGAACTCCACATTATATATGTTGTTGAAACGGCGGGCGCACTTGCGGGCCATCTCCATGTTCTGTTCTTGGTCCTTGCCTACAGGCACCCATTTGGCACGGTGTTGCAAAATGTCGGCAGCCATCAAAGTAGGATAGGTGTAGAGTCCAGCATTCACATTATCAGGCTGTTGACGGGCTTTTTCCTTGAAAGTGGTCACACGGCCCAATTCGCCGATGTAGGCATTCATGTTGAAATAGAGATAAAGTTCCAAAGTCTCTGGCACATCGCTTTGGATATAGATGGTGGCCTTTTCGGGGTCGATGCCACAGGCAAGATATTCGGCCAAAATGGTGCGGGCCGACTTCTGTATGTTTTCAGGCGTAGGATGTGTGGTCAGCGAATGCCAGTCGGCAATGAAGAAATAGCAATTATAGTCTTCTTGCATCTTCACAAAGCTGCGCACGGCACCATAGTAGTTGCCAAGATGGAGGTTACCTGTAGGGCGGATGCCACTCAATACGATTTCGTTTTTCATATTCGTTCAAAGATATTTGGGGGCAAAGGTACGAATTTTCAAATTACGCAATAGTCGTATTGTTTTTTTTCGGTCATAAATCTGACATGAATCTTTCATAAACCATTGATTTTCCTCTGTTGAGTATGCTGACTCCCGCACTGCCTTTTCGGACACAAATCTTTCAAGAATCTTTTCTGTCCATGGTGGCAGTCAGTAAATGCGGAGCGAATTAGGAGTGATTTTTATTACTGATTCCATCCAATCTGTTTACTCTGCTTTTGTCGAAAACTGAGAAAAACCCTACATTTTTTTCTTTTTCCTGTTTCTTTCATCTTCCCGCAATAAAATTATTAAATAGGAGTTTAATCTCTGAAAGATAAGCGTATTTTTGCACGCTCAAAAATTGAATGATAAACAACAAAAAATAATACCGAAAATGATTGAAACAGACATCCGTGAACTGAACGAGAAAATCCAAAGGGAGAGCCAGTTCGTTGATTTGATCAACTTGGAAATGAACAAGGTCATCGTGGGACAGAAGCAGATGACCGAACGTTTGCTCATCGGCCTTTTGGCTAATGGACATATTTTGCTTGAAGGCGTGCCGGGCTTGGCTAAGACCTTGGCTATTAAATCAATGGCAAGCGCCATCGATGCCGACTTCGCCCGCATACAGTTTACTCCTGACTTGCTGCCGGCCGACTTGATCGGTACCTTGATTTACAGCCAGAAGAAGGAAGAGTTTGTGGTGCGTCGTGGCCCTATCTTCGCCAACTTCGTCCTTGCCGATGAAATCAATCGTTCGCCCGCCAAGGTGCAGAGCGCTTTGCTCGAAGCCATGCAGGAACACCAGGTAACCATTGGCGACGAGACCTTCAAACTGCCGGATCCATTCCTCGTCATGGCAACACAGAACCCGATCGAACAGGAAGGTACTTATCCGCTGCCTGAAGCTCAAGTCGACCGTTTCATGCTGAAAGTCGTCATCAATTATCCTAAGAAAGAAGAAGAAAAGCAGATCCTCCGTCAGAACATCAGTGGTGCCGCTGCAAAAATCAATGCCGTCATCAAGCCGGAAGACATCATCCGTGCCCGTGAGGTATGCCGCGAAATCTATCTCGACGAAAAGATTGAAAACTATATCACCGACATCGTCTTCGCTTCACGTTTCCCGTCGGATTACAAGCTGAAGAAGTTTGCCAACATGATCAGCTATGGCGGTTCGCCTCGTGCTACCATCAATCTGGCTTTGGCTGCCAAGGCTTACGCCTTCATCAAGCGTCGCGGCTATGTCATCCCTGAAGACATCCGTGCCGTGGCTCCTGACGTATTGCGTCACCGTATCGGCCTGACCTACGAAGCTGAAGCCGAGAACGTCACCACCGAAGAAATCATCAACGAAATTCTGAATACGATTGAGGTTCCGTGAGTTTTTTAGTGAAAAGTTGAGAGTGAAAAGTTGAAAGTCGCGCAAAGCGGCACCTTTCACCTTTCACCTTTTCACCTTTCACCTTCATTACAATGGAAACAAACGACATATTCAAGAAAGTTAGGAAAATCGAAATCAAGACGCGAGGGCTGTCGAACCACATCTTCTCGGGTCAGTACCATAGTGCCTTCAAGGGCCGTGGCATGACTTTCAGCGAGGTGCGCGAATATGAGTTCGGCGACGACATCCGTAACATCGACTGGAATGTCACGGCACGTTTCAACCGTCCTTTCGTCAAGATATTTGAGGAAGAGCGTGAGATGACGGTCATGCTGCTCATCGATGTCTCTGGCTCAAATGATTTCGGTTCTCTGTCGCAGTCGAAACGCGACTTGACGGCAGAACTGGCCGCCGTGCTTGCTTTTTCGGCCATTCAGAACAACGATAAGGTGGGCGTGATTTTCTTCAGCAGTAAGATTGAGAAATTCATTCCGCCCAAGAAGGGCAGTTCGCATATCTTGCGTATCATCCGTGAAATCGTTGATTTCCAGCCGACTGAAAGAGGTACTGACATTGGCGAAGGCTTGCGTTTCCTTACCAGTGCCATCAAGCGTCGCACTACGGCTTTCCTCATTTCCGACTTCATGACCACTAAGAGTTTTGAAAAGGAAATGCAGATTGCCGCCAACAAGCACGACCTCGTCGCCTTGCGTATCACCGACCGTCGTGAGATGGACATCCCGAAAGTGGGTCTGGTGAAATTCCGCGATTCGGAAACAGGTGTCGACCGTTGGGTGGATACCTCAAGCAACGCTTGGCGCAAGGCTTACCAGCAGATGATTCAGTATAAATCGTCCGAATTGAGCCGCACTTTCAGCGTGCATGGCATTGATAACACCTTGATTTATACCGATGAAGATTATGTGAAACCATTGATGCAACTTTTCAAGAAAAGGGAATCAAGAAGATGAAGAAATGTATTTTGTTTGTCATGGCCTGCTGCTGCTGGCTTTTCGCTTCGGCACAAAATGTCGAAGTGTCGGGCGAGGTGGACGATGCCAATGTGTCGGTCGGCAAGCCATTTGACTTGAATTTGCACCTGAAAGTGCCTTATGGCTACTATGTGGAATGGAACGAGTTTACCGGTGATGCGCTCTCCGACCAGATCGACATTCTGAAAAGAGGCCAAGTCAACCGCACTGCCGATGCCGATAGCAACATCATCGTCGACCAGACTTTGACCTTGATGACTTTCGACACGGGCCGTGTCCAGTTGCCATCGGTGGCTTTGACCTACGCCAAGTCGTTCGACGACCCGATGCGTATGCAGGCGCTCACCGACCCGATTGATTTGTTTGTGACGACTATCACGGTCGACACCACACAGTCGTACCGTCTTATCGTTGAGCCTATTGCGGAACCAATCAGCATGCGCGATGTGTTCCCGTGGCTGTTGGGTCTGCTCTTGCTCGTGCTGATAGGTCTCGGCATTTGGTTCTATCTGAAGCATCGCAAGCCGAAAGTCGATGAAAACGGCAATGTCGTTTCTGGACCAGTCATCCCGCCTTACACCAAGGCCATCGACGATTTGGAGAACCTGCGTCAGCAGAAACTCTGGCAGTCGGGCAAGACGAAGGAATATTACTCCTCCATGTCCGACATCGCCCGCGAATACATCGAAGGTCAGTTTGGCGTGAATGCCGTCGAGATGACCACCGATGCTATTTTGGAGGAAATCAAGCCATTGCGTTTCAACGAACAGATTTACGGTAAGTTGAAAGACACTATGGAACTTGCTGACTTGGTGAAGTTTGCCAAATATTCCACTACTTCGTTGGAAAACGATGTGGCGATGAACAACATGACGGATTTCGTGAATGAGAGTTATGCACACTATCAGGACATGAAAGCCAAGGAAGCGCAAATCGAGGCCAATAAGAAGGCTGCCGCCAAGGAAGCGGAAAAGAAGGAGGGACAGGAAAATGTTTGAACAACTTGAATTTGCCAATCCCGGTCTTCTGTGGGGACTTTTGGTAGTGCCGCTGGCCATTGCATGGTACGTGTTGCGCCACAGGAAACAGGAAGCCTCGGTGCGTTTCTCCGACATGAGTGGTTTCACCAACTTGCCGAAGACATGGAAAGCCTATTTGCGTCACCTGCTTTTCGCTTTGAAAATGGCGGCTTTGGCCTTGTTAATCATTGCCATAGCACGTCCACAAAGTGCATCGACCAATAAGAAATCAAATATTGAAGGCATCGACATCGTGATGGCTATGGACGTTTCTGGTTCCATGTTGGCCCGCGACTTGAAGCCCGACCGCTTGACGGCTGCCAAGAATGTGGCTTCGGAATTTGTCGAAGGCCGTCCGGGCGACCGCATGGGTCTGGTCATTTTCTCAGGCGAATCGTTCACCCAAGTGCCTTTGACCACCGACCATGGCGTGATGCTCAACATGCTTGCCGAAATGAAGAACGGTCTCATCGACGATGGTACTGCCATTGGCGATGGCTTGGCCACTTCTATCAGCAGGCTGAAGGACAGCGATGCCATCTCAAAGGTCATCATTTTGTTGACTGATGGTATGAACAATGCCGGTTCCGTCGACCCGTACACGGCTGCCGAAATGGCAAAACTGTTTGGCATCCGTGTCTATACGATTGCTGTTGGCACTTATGGCACGGCACCTTATCCCGTGCAGACGCCTTTCGGTCAGCAGATTCAGCAGATGAAAGTCGAAATCGATGAGAAACTGCTGCAAAGCATTGCCAACTCTACCGACGGCAAGTATTTCCGTGCGACATCCAATCAGAAATTGGATGAAATCTATCAGGAAATCGACAAGTTGGAACGTTCCAAGATTGAGGTCACGGAGTTCCGTCGTCTGCATGAAGAGTTTTATCCTTTCGTGGCTTGGACTTTGGCATTGCTCTTGCTTGAGTTCCTGTTACGCAAGACTGTTTTTAGAACGATAACTGATTAAGGCTATGGAAAACGTATTAAGATTTGAACATCCAGAATATCTTTACGGTCTGATAGTCATTCCGTTATTGATAATCATTTATATTCTGATTTGCATCAGGCAGAACAAGCAGTTCAAGCGTTTCGCCAGCACTGAAATGCGCGAATATCTTGTTCCGTCATACTCTACACGTCGTCGCAATTTCAAGTTTGTCGTGTTCCTGCTGATGGTGTCCAGCCTCATTTTGGCTTTGGCCAACTTGCAGAGCGGTTCGAAGATGGAAGATGTGAAGCGCGAAGGCATCGATTTGTATCTTGCCGTCGACGTCTCCAATTCCATGAATGCGGAGGACATTGCGCCGAGCCGTTTGGAACGCTCCAAGCAGGCTATCAACAAGCTGATTAGCGACATGAAGGGCGACCGCATCGGTGTCATTGTCTTTGCTGACAAGGCTTTCGTGCAGCTGCCTATCACCACCGACTATACCGCTGCCAAGATGTTCCTCTCGACGGTGAATACCAGCCTTGTGGCATCGCAAGGTACGGCCATTGCCGAGGCTATCAATCTGGCAATGAGGTCGTTCTCTGAAGAAGACCACAGCAAGGCCATCATCATCATTTCCGATGGTGAAGACCATGAGAATGACGAAGCCGTCAAGGCAGCACAGGAAGCCGCCAAGCAAGGCGTGAAGGTCTATACCATAGGCATGGGTCTGGCTGATGGCGCCCCGATTCCGGAATACAACCAGTATGGTCATCAGATCGGATACCGCAAGGACCGTCAGGGCAATACCATCATCACCCGTCTCGACGAACAGATGTTGCAGAAAATCGCTTCGGCAGGCAATGGCTTGTATGTGCGTGCCAGCAATTCGAATGTGGGTCTGGAAAAGATTTACGACGACATCAACAAGATGGATAAGTCGGAAATCGAGACCAAGGTCTTCACCGATTACGAAGACCAGTTCCAATGGTTCGTTGCAGCGGCCCTCATTCTGCTGCTGATAGAGATTTTCATTTCGTCGGGCAAGAAAGAGTGGGAGAGAAAGTTTAACATTTTTGAGAAGAAAGATGAAAACATTCAGTAAATACATATTGACACTGGCCTTTTTCGTGATGAC
>JAGHSL010000188.1 GCA_018065885.1 Candidatus Limimorpha equi | reverse complement strand
TGGAGAGGGAATCCTTACCCGTCGGGACATTGATGCCCAAAGCCACGCAATAGTCGCTCAAAGCCTTCACAGCCTGATAGAGGCGTGCGGTTTCGCCTTCCTGCTTGGCAGGCCACATCCAGTTGGCGCTCAACGAAATGCCCGTGAGATTGTCCTGAATCGGTGCCCAAACGATGTTCGTCAAAGCCTCGGAGACCGACAAACGCGAAGCGGCAGCCGGATCGATGAGGCCAGCGATAGGCGCATGACCCAAGGCGGTGGCGATGCCACGGATGCCTTGATAGTCCAAAGCGCTGATGCCCAAGTTGCTCAACGGAAGCTGAAGCTCGCCCACACATTGCTGCTGTGCTACGCGGCCCGTAACGGAACGGTCGACTTTGTTGGTCAACCAATCCTTGCAAGCAACGGCTTCAAGCTGAAGCACTTGCTCGACATATTTATGTAAATTACGCTTGTTGTAAGTGATTTTCTTGAAATGATAAGGTTTCTCGGTGTCGTGCAAGACCGTCTTAGGCGCACTGCCGAAGAAATCGGAAATGGCGAGGTCGATAGGAGCTGTGCCTTTCTTGCGGGCGAAACGCAGACGCTCGTCGCCAGTCACTTTGCCGACTTCGTAATAAGGCGCACGTTCACGTTCAGCGGTTTCCTTGATGGCCTTCAGGGCTTTCTTGTTGACCAGCAGACCCATGCGTTCCTGCGATTCGTTACCGATGATTTCCTTATCGGACAAAGTCGGGTCGCCTACAGGCAGATTATCGACATACACCACACCGCCGGCATCTTCAATCAGTTCGGAGAGGCAGTTCAAGTGACCGCCTGCACCGTGATCGTGGATGGAACGGATTGGATTTTCATCGCTTTCGGCCATGGCACGAATCACGTTGGCCACACGCTTCTGCATTTCAGGATTGGCGCGTTGCACGGCATTCAGTTCAATGGCGTTGCTGTATTGTCCCGTATCGACACTCGAAACGGCGCCACCGCCCATACCGATGCGGTAGTTATCGCCGCCCAAGACCACGATGACATCACCTTCTTCAGGTTCCAGTTTCTTGGCATCTTCCTTTTTGGCAAAGCCAATGCCACCGGCCAGCATGATGACCTTATCGTAGCCCAGACTTTGTTCTTCCTGATGTTCGAAAGTCAAAAGGCTGCCGTTGATGAGCGGCTGACCGAACTTGTTGCCGAAATCGGAAGCACCGTTGGAAGCCTTGATAAGAATCTCTTCAGGAGTCTGATAGAGCCAAGGACGCGCTTCGCAATCCTTTTCCCACTCGCGGCCTTCCTCGGTGCGCGGATAGGATGTCATATAAACCGCAGTGCCAGCCAAAGGCAAACTGCCCTGACCGCCGGCCAAACGGTCGCGGATTTCGCCGCCGCTACCCGTAGCAGCACCATTGAAAGGCTCGACGGTGGTCGGGAAATTATGTGTTTCGGCTTTCAGCGAAATGATGGTATCAATATCCTTGATTTGGAAATAATCAGCCTTGTTCTGGGTCTTTGGCGCAAACTGCTCGACCTGCGGGCCGAGGACAAAAGCCACATTATCCTTATATGCCGAAACCAAGCGGTTTGGATTTTCCTTTGAAGTCCGCTTGATGAGGGCAAACAAGGTGTTCGGCATTTTCTTTCCGTTGATGATGAAAGTGCCGTTGAAAATCTTGTGGCGGCAGTGTTCCGAATTGACCTGAGCGAAGCCATACACCTCACTGTCAGTAAGTTTGCGGCCAATCTTTTCCTCGATGCTCTTCAGATATGCCATTTCCTCCGGACTGAGGGCAAGACCTTCCTGCTGGTTGTACGACTCGATGTCGTCGATATATTTCAAAGGTTCGGGCTGGCGGTCGATGAGGAAGACATTTTGGTCCAAATCCTTGTAACGCGCCTGCAGCATCGGGTCGAAAGAGGCGTTTTCATCGTCCACTTTGTGGAATTCCTCGATGCGGATGATGCCCGTGAGGCCCATGTTCTGGGTGATTTCCACGGCATTGGTGCTCCAAGGCGTAATCATCTCGCGGCGCGGGCCTACGAAATAGCCTTTCAGCGACTTTGGTGCGACCTGTTTAGCATTGCCAAACAGCCAGGAAAGCTTCTTGATGTCTTCAGGTGATTGCTCAACGCGCGTGTCAACTGCTATAACACGCTGATTGTCAGATTGAAAAAAACATATCATAATAGCGGATATTTTGTTGCAACAATATGCCGCAAAGATAAGAGTTTTTGAAGAAGGAAAGACGATTTAGGGTGATTTATTTTGGCAGCAATACACTTTGCATTTTATAACCAAAACATCCAAAACCTTTCTCTTTCCGCCTCTGCATCTCGCAACCGCTCTATTCGTACCATGTCTCTCCTCTCTTAACCAACCACTTCCCACTCCACAATATTCTTATTCTCGCTCGAAAAACCAACACCTATCTTGAACAGCTTTCTCGGATCCGCAGCGTAAGGTTCGGCGTAGCCTTTG
>JAGHSL010000393.1 GCA_018065885.1 Candidatus Limimorpha equi | reverse complement strand
GGCATGGTGGAAATAAGCTGAGGGCATGTCCTCACCCTTAAAATAGTGGAGGCTTATGGCTTCTGCTGCTTCAGCCAATAGGTAAATATCGGGTCTTGCAATTCTATGCTATGACCAGGAATGATGTCGATTAAGTCGCGCTGTAGCATGGCGTTGCGCAGATTCTTTATGTTTGCGGATGAACCTAAATCGTATTTTTCCAAGGTCTCTTTTGCTGAAAAGTTTTTTACACCATCGGCTATGGCATGCAGAAAGTTTATCTGTTTCGGCGTTAAGGAATCAATCAGGTTGCAGAACAATAAGTTCAGTTGGTTGACAATGCTTTCGTGTGCTATGTTGACAATTTCTTCCGTGCAATCACTTTGGGTATGAAGCCAGGCTTGTTGCGCCAGTTGCTGCACATAGTAGGGGTGCGCCTCCACCTTGTCGACTATCAGTGCTGCAAGTCCGTCGCTGATGTGTTTACCTGTTTTCTCGAATCTTGTGGTGATGAAAGGTATCCAAGCCTTTTTGGCTATTTTTTCAAGGAACATGATTTCGCCGAACTTGTAAAACGGCATTTCGTAATTGCCGAAAATATCCAATAGCATGTGGCGTTTGCTGCCGTAGAGGCAATAACCTACGCTGTTGTGGTGCTGCCAGTGGGCACGCAATTTGCGTTGAAACCCTATCGGGTCGGCGTAATCGTTCACGTTTTGGAATTCGTCGATGCAGATGATGAACCTTTTCCCTCTTTCGGCAGCGATGCGTTGCGGCAAATCCAGGATTTCGTCTTGCGAGTAATCCTTGTCCTTAAATTCAATGCCTAATCCAACTTCGTAACTTTGCGAGTCGTCGGAAAGCGTGATTTTGGGACCGAAGGAACCTAAGTACTTTTTAATCACAGTGGTGAATTCCTCGAATTTGTTCGTTGAGGCTTTCAGTATTGCGTTGATGTAGGTCCTGAAAAACTGTTCTTCGGTGCGGCAGTTGAAAATATCTAACTGTGCTACATAGTATCTCTTGTCTTGCTTGATTTCGTTGGCTACTTTGTTGACCAATGAGGTTTTTCCCCATCTTCTGGGCGAAATGATGATGATGTTATTCAGACCTTTAAGGTTTTCCGTAAGGCTCTTGCTTTCTTGCTCTCTATCGGTGAAGAATTCGTCTTTTGCTGATTTTCCGTAAACAAATGGTAAGTCCATGGCGTTTTTTTGTAATTTTGCTGCAAATGTAATAACTTTATTTCAAATAATCTTATTTCAAATCATTTTATTTCAAATAAAACTATTTCGAATGATTTAATTTCATCGGCCAATATTGCAGAAAATTCTGTAGGTTTCTGTTGTATTATATTGATTGCAAATCACTTGACAAAATCGCTTTGGGAAAATAAAAATCAACAAACAAGTGGAAACAAAGAAATAAATGCTAACTTTGCGGTGTTATTTGGCTTTGCGCCTAAAGGGCCTCGGTGCTGAGTCAAATGGCACTAGAGAAAAATAGTATTTTGAGGTCCCTTAATATAGTCATTATGCCACTCTTCAACCCGACAAAACGAGCCCAGTTGGCTCATGTCTCAAATCTCATCAGCATGGCGCGCCTCGATGGTCAGCTTACGCAAAATGAGCATGATTATATTCTTCTGGTAGCCAAAGAATTTGGCCTTACGCAAGCCGAACTCGACCAATGCTTTAAAGACAGCGACAACCTCGTCATCGAGATCCCGAAGTCTGATGACGACAAGGTGGATTACATGAAGAACCTCGTTTCCATGATGTTTTCCGATGGCGTCATCGATAAGCAGAAAAGGAGTCTTGCCGAGCATATCTGCGAAAAATTCGGCTATGATGGCAAGCAGGCTGTCGATATCATCTATGATGACCTCATGAAGGAGATTCGGGAAAGCGAACCCGAAGGCACGGCTGATAATGGCGAAATGACAGAAGAAGAATTCCGCAAGGAACTGAACATCCGCCTCAATAAAGCAGCCCAATGCCTTATGGATAACGACATGTCGGGTGCTTTCGACCAGTTGTTCTATGCGGCGTTGGCTGATGAAACGGCTCGCCGTCTCTTCTTGCGTATCGTTCGTGGCGTGTATCCTATGTACATGCTCACCGACAAGCAAGTCGCCGAGATGAAGAAACTCTCCGATGAGGGCTATGCCATTGCGAAATATGCCTTGGGCCGCTATCACCAACTGGTTCAACCCGATGAAGACTCGATGAAGCGAGCCTATGACCTTTTCGTTGCCGCAGCCGAAAAAGGCATTGGCGACGCTATCTTTGCCTTGTCCTTGTTTTACCGCGATGGCCGTGTTAAGCAAGCCAATAATCAAAAATATGTCAGTCTCCTTGGGCAAGTCGATAATCAGACATACCTCAAGCTCCGCGAAGATGCCATCGAAAAGGGCAGCGTTAAGGCGTTCTATCAGAAGGCAAAGGACATCATGTATGGCTTGAATGACTACGAGGCTGACCCGAAATATATACTCAACTTTGTTTCCAATATTCTGAAAGATGCCACAGGCGATGACGAAAAGGATATCTTTGAATTTGAACCTGAATATTACGATTTGTTGGGCCGTGCCTATCAGGAACTGGGCGACATTGAAAAGGCTGAAGATGCTTATATTCAGGCAATCAGCTTCGGTTTCTACGAATCGATTAGCAGTCTCATCCTGATGATGTGCTATGACGAGAAAGGCAATTTGACCGAGAAAGAAATGTTCGACAAATATGTCGAGATTGGCATCCAGCATAACGATGCTTTCTGTTATACCTTGCGTGGCGACATCACCAAGGAAGAATACGACAAGCTCAGCAAGAGAGAACAAGTCAGGAAGACGGAACAAATCAAGGCCGACTTGGAGAAAGGCTACCAATTGGGCGACAACATAGCGCCATGGATAATGGGTAAAAACTATTATTTCGGCAACTTCGGGTTCGAGGAAAACGACGAAGAGGCCTGGGATTGGTTCAACCTTGGAGCCGCGTACTTCAGTTCAAACTGCTACAGCATGATGGTCACGATGATTGACGAAGGCCGTTGTCCTGTTGCTGCGGACGAGAATTTCCGAGCCTTCTGCCTGCTTTGCGCCTATCGCAATGGCGAAGAAAGCCGTTTGGAAGATGTCATTGAAGCTTATCAGAATGGACAACTCGATGATTTCAAGGAGGAAATCGAGAAATACTATCTGCCTTTGTATGAGAATATTGCACCAGCAGAAGAAGATGACGGGCAGTCGGACGGCGACCTTATTGATGAAGGCGTTCCGCTCATCGCCATCATCCATCCTGATGCCACCGCCGACATCATTGAATTTGATGTTTGTGAATGGGACGAACTTCCAGCATTTATCGGTGCCGACCATCTCGATGCGCTCCGTATGCCAGGCCTCTACGAAATCGGTCACCAGGCGGGTTACGAGGAAAATGTCACTGGCTGGCTCGACAGCAAAGGTCTGATGAAAGGCTTGCCGCAAAACGCGATTGGCCGTAAGGTCTATCCAGGTCCCGTGGCTGGCGACATGATTCTCACTCTCGAAGATGCAAGCTACAAGCCGATGAGTTTCTACGACATCAACGCTTTGCGTCGCGTTATTGAAGCCTTGGGTGCCACCGTCGAGAATGTTTGCCTCGACGACGGTCCCGATGACGACGGACGGTTTGATGCTTGGGCGTAAGGGGAAGAGAGAAATGGGAAAAAAGGACTTGGACATCGTCTATTTCGTGTCGTTCTGCATTGAGCAATACAAGCACTCGGAAGGACTTGGAGGAGAAGAAGTGATGAGACTTTTTGACAGAACGGGACTGCTTGATTATCTGTCGGATAACTACGAAATACTTCATACGCAAAGCCAGCAATGGCTTTTGGAAGAAATGAAAGAATATCTCAATAATCATACGATATGATACTTTATCACGGAAGTTTGGTTAAGGTTGAAAGGCCGGTTTTGTTGCAGCCGTCAAGGACGCTGGATTATGGCAGCGGTTTCTATACGACGACTTCATTCGAACAGGCTTTGCAATGGGTAAAGCGAAAAGCAACGGGGAAGGAATCTTCGGGATTCATTAATCTTTATGAGTTAGAGGAAGCGTCTTTCAAGACTTTGAGGGTGCTGCGTTTCGGAGAACCGACCGAGCAATGGGTTGACTTCGTAATGAAAAACCGGACTGAAGTTGGTTTTCAACATGATTACGATATTGTTTATGGACCTGTGGCGAATGACAAGGTCTATGCCCAGTTTGCTTTGTATGAGGC
>JAGHSL010000369.1 GCA_018065885.1 Candidatus Limimorpha equi | reverse complement strand
TGCGAAAAATGCGGCAGTTCATTGAGTCCAAACGAACTGATTAATCCTCATTCGCAACTCAGCGGCGCCGCTTTGGTGAAGAAGATGACCAAACACTGGTATCTGCCTCTCGACCAATACGAACCTTGGCTCCGCGAGTGGATTCTCGAAGGCCACAAGGAGTGGAAGACCAATGTGTATGGCCAAGTGAAGAGCTGGATCGACAGCGGCTTGCAACCCCGCGCCGTCACCCGCGACCTCGACTGGGGCGTTCCCGTCCCCGTTGAAGGCGCCGACGGCAAGGTGCTTTACGTTTGGTTTGATGCACCTATCGGCTACATCTCCAACACCAAGGAACTTTGCGAAAAGACCGGCGACAACTGGGAACGCTGGTGGAAAGACCAAGACACCAAGATGGTGCACTTCATCGGAAAAGACAACATCGTGTTCCACTGCATCATTTTCCCATGCATGCTGAAAGCCTACGGCGATGGCTACATCCTGCCTGAAAACGTGCCCGCCAACGAGTTCCTCAACCTCGAAAACGACAAGATCTCAACCTCGCGCAACTGGGCTATCTGGCTGCACGAATACCTCGAAGAGTTCCCTGGCAAGCAAGATGTGCTGCGTTATGTGCTCACCGCCAATGCGCCTGAAACCAAGGACAATAACTTCACTTGGAAAGACTTCCAAGACCGCAACAACAACGAGTTGCTTGCCATTTTCGGTAATTTTGTCAACCGCATTTTGGTCTTGACGCACAAATATTACGAAGGTGCCGTTCCTGCCATGGAAAATCTCACCGATGCCGACAAGGCCGTTATCGAGGAAATGAACGGCTATCCCGACAAGATTGGCGCTCTGATTGAGAACTACAAATTCCGTGAAGCCTTGTCGGAACTGATGAACTTAGGCCGTTTGGGCAACAAATACCTCACCGAAAACGAACCTTGGAAGCAGTTCAAGACCGACCCTGAACGTGTGAAGACCGTGATGGCTGTTTCCTTGCAAATCGTTGCTCATCTTGCCATTCTGAGCGAACCTTTCCTGCCATTCAGCGCACACAAGTTGCAAAAGATGATTGGTTTGGAAGGCAAGCAATGGAACGATGCCAAGACAACCATTTTGCTTGAAGCCGGCAAGATGCTCAACCAGCCTGAACTGCTGTTCGAAAAGATTGAAGACAGCGTGGTGGAAGCCCAACTGAAAAAACTGGAAGACACCAAGAAAGCCAACCAACTAAACGCTTGGAAGCCTGCAGAAGTGAAACAGACCGTCAGTTTCGACGATTACATGAAAGTCGATGTGCGCGTTGGTACCGTTTTGGAATGCTGCAAGGTGCCGAAGGCTGACAAGCTGCTGCAATTCCTCATCGACGACGGCATGAACAAGCGCACCATCGTCTCAGGCATTGCAAAATACTATCCGAACCCTGAAGAACTGGTCGGCAAGCAGGTTTGCTTCGTGGCCAATTTCGAGCCTCGCAAGCTGAAAGGCGTGGTCAGCGAAGGCATGATTCTTTCCGCCGAGGACAAGGACGGACGTCTGGTGCTGCTCACCCCAAGCCAGGTTGTGGCTTCAGGTTGCAGCGTAGGTTGATCATCAACTCAATATGATATGGGAAAGGCGGCCTTGCGGTCGCCTTTTTCCGTAGAGACGCGATTCATCACGTCTCAAACTATAAATTTACATAAAAGACACAATGCTTCGCCCCTTCGACACGCTCAAGGAGCGATGCTCAGCAAGCTGGTTTTCAGCTCATTGAGCCTGCCGAAATGAGAAGGTGTTTTTGCAGATTAATTATGAATAGTTACTTATTCAGATAATTGTCATTTACGGAAATTTGCGTTCACACAAGTTCCCCGATTCGATTATTTTCTTCCGAAATCAGCAGGAATTTCGCCCCAAACCTCTGTGCGCCATTTGATGATGGGAATGTCTA
>JAGHSL010000187.1 GCA_018065885.1 Candidatus Limimorpha equi | reverse complement strand
TTGGTCTTGTCGCCCCCTACAAGCGAACCGTAGGCATCATTGGCGATGACACGCTGGAGTTCTTTGTATTTGAGGTGCTCCCGATGGGTGTAGAGAATGTAGAAGAGGCGTTCCTCGGCACTTTTACGGCGAGTGAGTATTTCCAAATGATTGGAGATAATGGTGAGTGTGAGTATCTTAGGCATTTGTGCAGAACGGTTCTGCACAATTTGATTTGTGTCTGTTGCTATTTGTGCAGAATCGTTCCGCACAATTTGTGGAAGCTGACTTTGGCCGGCTAATGTGAACTGTAAAGTTTCGGTTTGGCCGATACGCTGTAGCAGCCCTTGGAAATCCGGCGATGAATATGAGTCGTAGAAAAGCACCATGTTGTAAATGTTTCTGCGACCATAGCCTTTGAGCGTCGGGTCTTGAATGCGGAGGTATTCGCTCAATCGTGTGACAACTGCCGACCCCCATTCTTCGCTTTGAAGTTTGGCTGAAACATATGCTCCAACATGCCAATATATGAGCAGTGCTTCCTCGTTGACAGTCTTTGCAGCTGCCTGCCGATGAATTTGTATGATCCCCAGCACCTCTTGAAACTGTTGTTCCTCGGTGGTGCAAATTGGTTGTATGCTAATATCGTTTGCCATATCGGTATGGTACTTTGCTTTTGTTTGTTACTATTTGTTGTCTGTTTATGCTGTCGTACCACCTATGCGCCTACAGACGGGTTATGGGTGACGGGTGGCTTCAGAGAGTTGCATAAATGCTGTTGGCGGCAACGCTATATTAACGGATAATTGATGGACGATTAACGGCAATTGGTGTTAAAAAGAATGGCTCTAGTTTAATAAAAGACTGATTTTTTATTGATTTCGTTGGTGTTGTGTTTTTCACCATCTTTCTAAAGATTGTCCTGACTGAAGTGCTGAAGACCTGTTCGGGGTGGGCGCGGTGGCCACGGGCAGGACGGCGGGGCAGCGTCCGCAAAAAAGGCTGACTAAGAACTTGATTTTCATATATCTGCGTTTATGACATGATATTTGAAGATCAAGTTCTTAGGCAGACTGTGCGTTGGGCCGATTGTCCTGCCCTTGACTTTTTGCAACTTTTGTGTCAAGACAAAAGTTGATAAAAATGAATTATTAGCGTTATTTGCATTATTTTTGTAGATGTTTGTAAATGTGATACTTATATCATTATTTCTATATCTTAGAAAAATCAGTCATATATTATACTACAGCCATTTCATTTATTTATCACGAAATATTTTCGCTGTTTGGGTCTAAAAGTATATAGATGCAAATTTTTTTGTGGAGTCGACAGGCATAAGCCCCATTCCGTTTCTTTTGCCTTGAAATGCACCCCAATGCGCTCCGAAAATTGGTTGCAAACACTTGACAAACAGCGTTTTGTTGTGTATCTTTGCACAGTAAAAATCCTTAAATTCAACGCTTATGAAAACCAATCTCGCACCCTTGTGCAACCCCATCCTCACCTTGGACCGCGACCGTCTCATCATCCGCTGGGACGACAACAGCCAGGCCGGCAACGCCTCAGCTCGCGATCTCTTCGCCTGCAAACTCACCCAATCGTCAACGGGAGAGTCAAAAGTCATCCACAGCCTGTCTGCGCGTTGCGACAGGAAGTTCATCTATCATCTCCCCAGTGAGTTGAGAGGCCGCTATGATGTCGAAGCCGTCTTCATCGACGAACACGAACACAGCCGCAGCGAAAGCTGCCTGCTCGGCCAGCTTTTCCTCTGACTCCGGTTGCCACCCGCTCCCTACTTCGTCCAATGCTTGTCCATACTTCGTCCGTAGCTCGTCCAATCAAGGCGATTGGACGAGCGCAACATCAGGCAATACAAGACCACGCCCCAAACACGGCGCCGGTAGCAGCCAATGGCATCGAAGATGCGGACCGATACTCCCCGATTAGGGGGATGTCGGAAGGGAAAAAAGATTTATTAAAGATTTATTAAAGATTTATTTCAGATTTGTTTCTCAAAAAAAACACTATCATCATGATTATCAACGAACACGAAATCTTCGGACTCATCGGTCCCGTAGTAGCGGTAAGAGGTAAGAACGGCACCTATCTCCGCTCACGTCCTGCGCGCGGCAAGTCTCACCCGACTCCGGCGCAACAGCAACAGCTTGCCAAAATGGAAGCCGTCCAGCGTTTCATCGCCCCAGTCTATCCTTTCCTGAAGACGCTCTATGTGGAGCAGGAGGGGCGACGCAATTGCTACAACGCCTTGGTATCGTGGCTCCTGAGCGGGGCCTTCGATGCCGGCAACGTCATGCAGCCTTGCCGTGCCCGCGTCTGTCACGGGAGTCTGACGCCGCCCGAAATGACCGGCGTAGCGGTGTGTGGCAAGACCTTGCGCATCACCTGGAGCGACAACACGGCGACACCCTTGTCGCGCGATGACGACCATCTCGTCTGCTTGCTCTACGAACCCCTGAGTGGCCACTACGAGGGGCACGAGCTGAACACCGTCGTGCGAAGCGACACTCAATGCACCCTGCTGATGAACGCCATCTCTGAGGGCTTCTACCTCTATCTCGCCTTCGTCAACAGCAAGCGCAACCGCATCAGCGACAGCGTGTGCGTGAGGTGCGAATCGTTAGGGCGTGGCTGCTAAGGTTTTAGGCAGGTGATGGGCACGACATAAATGCCGTCTTTGCGTCGGTAAGCAAAATCACCGACGGCTGTCAGGACCATCATGAAACTCGGCTCATACATCTTCTCGGTGTTGATTATATTTGAGAGCGAAATCAGATTCTCTGCGCCTTGCTCGATCCATTTCTCGCCGCCGATTTTCACTTCTATCAGCCCGTAATGTCCGTTGCGAAGGTGCAGCACGGCATCGCATTCCAGTCCGTTCTTGTCGCGATAGTGGAATACGTCTCCGTCCAGGGCATCGGCATATACACGAAGGTCGCGTGCCGCTAAGGTCTCAAAAAGCAAGCCGAATGTATTCAGGTCTGCTATAAGGTCGGACGGCCCCAGGCGCAAAGCAGCTGCGGCAACGCTCGGATCGACGAAATAACGGGTGTCGCTGGTGCGAATGGCGGCTTTGCTCCGCAGGTTAGGGTTCCAGGCGGGCATGTTCTCTATGACAAAAATCTTTTCCAAGGCTTTCAGGTAGGAAGTGATGGTCGTTTCCGTCGTGGAACCGTTTTCGTTGGTCAGAATGTCGTTTAGGATTGAGGCCACGGAAGCTTGTGTTCCTTGGTGGCGGGCGTAGCTTCTAAGCAAGCGTTTGGTCAATGCAGCGTCGCGTCGTGTGCCATCTACATCGGATATTTCTTGTTCTGAAACGGCATCAATGTAATTGTAGGCTTGTCTGAGCGAGGCTTTTTCGCTCAAGTCCAGAGCGGCAGGCCAACCTCCCCGGCAGGTTAGGAAAGCAATATGCTTCAGGTCGTAACCAGGGGCGCGGCAATCTTGCGTCTCGCCATTGAAAAGGGACGCAAGGCTGATGCCCCCGTTGCTTTCTGACGATTCCCATAACGACATGGGGCGCATCGTAACCCACGCAAACCGACCGGTGCCAGTGTGGGTGATTCTGCTCCTGTCGGCAGGAACGGCCGAACCTGTGAAGATGAATTGCCCCGTCATGCCTCGCTGGTCGATGGTGTAGCGGGCAGCATCCCACAGTTGAGGCGTCAGTTGCCATTCGTCAATCAAGAGAGGTGTATCGCCTTCCAGCAAAAGTGAGATGTTTGTCTCTGCCAGATGCTTGTAGTTGGCGCTTTTCATCGGGTCGTTCATGTAGATGACGCTCCGTGCTTGCTGGAGGGCGGTAGTCGTCTTTCCGCACCATTTTGCACCTTGTATCAACACACCTCCTGCTGCTTCTAATTGGTCTTTTAGCAATTGGTCTGAAACGCGTTTTCTGTATTCCTTGTTTGTGTTCATTTTCTCAATTCTTGATTATGCGGCAAAAGTAGTAATAATAAATGAAATAGGTACAGTTTTTTTTATTTCATTTATGAATTTGGCGCGATTTCATTTGTGAATTTGGCGCGATTTCATTTGTGAATTTGGCGTCGTTTAGGTTACATGTCGTCTAACGAAAGCCCGATGAATTGCGTGCTCCATTTTTTGTGGGCGTTCAGAATGGCATTCGATTTTTCTTTCAGAATATCAATATCAATTCGCTGTGGGTTCCGTTTGCACTCGGCGATGACTATTTGCTTTTCGTTTTGATTGACAGCAATCAAGTCGATTTCGTCTTTTCCGCTTCTGTTCCAATAGTTTGAGACTGTGCTGTAAAAGCCGGTTTCCTTGTAGAATTGCCTGAAATAACGTTCCAAAATGAATCCTGAATAGGTTTCATAATCGGCTGAAATTTTGTCGCGTACATAACCGAAATTCCCGATTTCAATGGCACTGCGGTACTTGTAAATGAAACGGAACCAGAAATTCAGGAAATTATCGTTAATGAAATAACGGACATTCCTCGTGTTTTCGCCTTGCAGATAAGGCCTCTGCCGCGAAACCAGATTGTATTCTTTTTCCAGTTTGTCTAAGTAGCCGCCCGATTCCAGTCCGATGTGGCTTGTGATTTCGCCTCGCGTGGTTTTTCCGCTGGCAATGGCCGCCATGACCGAAAAGTAATTGCTGTATTCCTTGCCAAATTCCTCGGATAGCACATCGCGGCCTTCGTCGATGAAATAGGAGCCGGTTTGCGTAACGGCATCCAAAATCTTTTCATTTGTAAAAGCGGATTGCATGACCAATTGCTCGACATATTTCGCTACGCCGCCGCTAATCATGTAGAATGCCAACAAGTCGTCGGGCCTGAAATCGGGATTGTATTCTGAAAGGATGTCTTTTAAAGTGCTGATTGAGAATGGCTCAATCTTTAATTTGTTGGTCGCTCTTCCGAAAAGGGGTTCGTGCCTGTCGTCGAATATCTTGCGCATCATGGAATAAATGGAGCCACACAAAATGAGGTTGATGTGACTTTCGTCTTTTCGGCTGTCCCAAATGTTCTGCATGTCGCTGAAAAATGAAGGATTTGTGCCGCTAATGTTCTGAAACTCATCGAAAACCAAAGTAAAATTCTTCCTTTTGGAGATTGACATGATGGCGGCAAACAGTTTTGAAAAAGAAGTGAAATCGCCCAATTCCTCATCAAGTGTTTCGCTTATGATTTCCGCAAGTTCCTGACAGAGCATGGCCTCGCTTTTGCGTCCAACGAAAAAATAGACGAAAGGTATGCTTTTCGGATAATGCTTTATCAAGGCAGTCTTGCCTATGCGCCGTCTGCCCGTTATGACGGTCATCTGTGCAAAATCCTTGGAAATGGATTCGATTCTTGCAAGTGCTGCTGATTCCTTTTCCCTGTCGTAGAACTTCATTTTGTTGATGTTTAAGTTTTTATGATGCTTGAATTATTGCAACTTGTGTTACTGTAACCGTTGTTGCATTATTTTTTATGCGGCAAATGTAGTAATAATAAATGATATAGGTGCAGTTTTTTTTTTATTTCATTTGTGAATTTGGCGCGATTCGTCAGCAGCAAGCGCATCAGCGACAGCGTGTGCATTGACGGGCATCTAAAACCGCTCTAAGGCGATGTTCCAAGGCTGTATCTGCGAAGGACGAAATATCCCAGTCCAATTTTGATAGCCAGTTTTTGATACCAGAATCTGCTGTATTTCAGATTGTTTTTCAAAAGGGATTTCTATTGAGAACCGCCCCAGCGAATCTGTTGTGGTTTGAATGTCTTGTATGGTGATTTTGGCATTGGCTACCGGCAAAGCGGTTTCGGCATCAATAATGGTGCCGAAAATCAGTCCCAAATCGTTGTTGCGCTTTATGTTCAGATTGATGTTGCGTTTCACTTTGACAGTCGTATCGATACTTTGATAGCCATCAGCCTTGAAAACAATGTGGATGTTTTTGTCGGAGCGGCTCACTTCGTCCAAAACGATGCTCGGGCTGTCGCCAGTAAGGGTGTAGCTGTGCGGCTGATGATTGCCATATTGGCAAATGATTTCTCCCTTGTCGAAAGGCAAGTTTTCCATACGGAAAACACTGTCTTCCTGAATATTGACTTTCGTATTGGCAGGTGCAAAATAGTGGAATGCAAAGGCGACGGCCATCAGCACGGCCACCACGGCAGCCAATATGAAGTAATGGCGGCGGCGCATCTGGCGGAAGGC
>JAGHSL010000376.1 GCA_018065885.1 Candidatus Limimorpha equi | reverse complement strand
GTGGCATAATGGCCCTTGAGCAATTTCGTGAAATAACCATACAAAGTGATGGCCGTCACCAACAGCGGATTTTCCTTGGCATTATCGCCGAAATAATTCACTATCTGATTGGCTTTCAACACATCACGAGTTCCAATGGCATTCTGCAACTCAAACACATTGAAATCTTTGGAGATGCCGATATTCCGTTCAATGTCAATGTCTTCGATGCGTTTTCCTTTGGGAACGGCAATGGTCAGCTTGGTCAGTTCGTTGTTGATTTTATGCAAATCCGTGCCCAAAAAATCGGCCAGCATCTGTTCCGCTTTCGGCGAAATCGTATACCCCGATTCTTTCAAACGTTCACGAATCCAAGATGGTATGTTGTTGTCATACAGCTTTTTGGACTCAAACAAAACCCCACGTTTGTCAACCTGCTTGGCAAACGACTTGCGTTTGTCCAACTTTTTATATTTGTAACCGAAAACCAAAACCGTCGTTTCAGGAATGGAATCCAGATACTTCTCAAAATCCTCAATATTCTTCAAATCCTGCGCTTCCTTGACGATGACAACCATTTTGTCGCCCATCATCGGGAAACTGCGGGCATGGTTTGCAACCGTCTCCACATCCACATCGCGGCCATACACAACAATTTGGTTGAAAGCCTTATCTGCCTCATCAAGTGCCTCATCTTCAATGATATCGGAAATCAAATCAATAAAATAAGGCTCCTCACCCATTAAAAAATAAATAGGTGCAAACTTCTTCTTGCGAATGTCAGAAATTATCTCCTGATACGTCATTTTTCAGAAATATTGAATTTCAACTATCAGTATTTCAAGTGTTTGACCGTCGTTCCATTGTTGATTAACTGACGCAACGAATCAATGCCGATACGCAAATGCTCGCCAACGAAATTCTTGCTGACGCGCTTGTCGCTCTCTTCCGTTTTGACACCTTCAGGCGTCATCGGCTGGTCAGAAACCAACAACAATGCACCGGTCGGAATTTCATTATAAAAACCGACCGAAAAGATAGTCGCCGTTTCCATATCGACCGCCATGCAGCGGATTTTGCGCAGATAATCCTTGAAATCATCATCATGTTCCCAAACGCGGCGATTGGTCGTGTAGACCGTCCCCGTCCAATAATCACGGCCATAATCCCTTATGGTTGTGGAGATTGCCTTTTCGAGGCTGAAAGCAGGCAAGGCCGGAACCTCTGGTGGAAAATAGTCGTTTGAAGTACCTTCACCGCGAATGGCAGCGATAGGAAGAATCAAGTCTCCGACACGGTTTTTGCGTTTCACGCCGCCGCATTTTCCAAGAAAAAGAACGGCTTTCGGATTGATGGCACTCAGCAAGTCCATGATTGTAGCTGCGTTGGCACTGCCCATGCTGAAATTGATAATCGTGATTTCGCCATCCGAAGCACATGGCATCGACTTGTCGCGACCTACCACCTCAATGCCTTGCCAATCGGCAAACATGTCCACATAATTCTGAAAATTAGTCAGAAGGATGTATTTTCCGAACTTTTCCAACGGCAAGCCCGTATAGCGCGGAAGCCAATTTTCAACAATTTCCTTTTTTGTTTTCATTATCAAACTTTTCGGCAAAAATAGCAACTTTTTAGCAAATATTATCCAGCAAATACCGCAATAGGTTGTATCTTTGCCGAAATTTTAGGAAAAATGGGGATTTTATTCAATGATTTGGTCTTTGGTCCGCTGAAAAGCAGACGGTTAGGCATTTCACTCGGTGTCAATCTAATGCCAAAGGCAGGCAAAATCTGCTCCTTCAATTGCATCTATTGCGAATGCGGCTGGAATGATGACGAAAAAGCCGCACGCCTTATCAAGCCTAAAAAGGAAGCCATCGAAGAAGCCTTGGAGCGCAAACTTAAAGAGCTGAAAGGCACAGCAATAGAGCCAGAAAGCATAACATTTTCAGGTAACGGCGAACCGACTTTGCATCCGCAGTTTGCCGAAATCGTCGATATGGTCATCAGGCTGAGGGATTTGTACTGCCCGAAAGCCGTCATCAGCGTGCTGACCAACGGCACAATGATTGGCAATGATAAGGTTTTCAACGCTTTAAACAAAATTGAGAACAACATTGTGAAACTCGATGGCGGCACCAAGGAATGTATTGAAGCCATCAACCTGCCAAACTTTAAATTTGACCTCGAAAAATACATTGAGCAGTTGAAACGTTTCAACGGCAATCTGACCATTCAGACGCTTTTCCTTCGTGGCGAACACAACGGAAAAATGATTGACAACACAACGGAAAACGAAGTGAATCAATGGATTGAACATCTGAAAGCAATCCGTCCGAAACGTGTCATGATGTATGTCATCGAACGTGCAACGCCAGAAGAAAACCTTGAAAAAATCAGCAAAGCGGAAATGGAAACCATTGCTGAAAAAGTGAAATCATTAGGCATCGAAACTGAAATCTACGCATAATGGAAAATTATCCTGTGAAAATACTCATGGCTTTCGCCTGCACTTTTGACCCGGGCGGAGAGGAATTTTTCGAGTGGCTCATGCGCAACGGTTATCCCGAATTGGGCGCTCTAAGCCATGCCATTCAAGGCGATTCGGGTGCCAAAGACTGGTTGCTCAACAACGGCTATCCGCAGTTTGCGGCCTTGGACAGCGCCATCGACGAAGAAAAACCAGCTCAGGAATGGTTGCAAAAAAACCATTTCGAACTGCTTCTTTTGTTGTCACGCGCCATTAATAATTATGAAGATGCACTCGATTGGTTCCAAAAAAAGGAACTTGGCATTTTCATTATCATTGCCGATAAAATACGTAAGTATTTAGATGACAAATATTTAGATTACCATAAAATTCATTTTTAAAACAAAGCACATTTTTTTGACCAACATAAACGAAAAATCAATAAATTTGCAGCCACTTATTGTATAAAGCAAATATCAAATAATTGTAATATGAAAAAAGGAACAAACGTACTCATCAACATCGTTCTTTTCGCTGTTGTAGTCTTTTTAGCCATTAAGGTCGTCCAGAGCATTCAGGCTCCTATCAAATTCGGTAAGGCACAGAAAGCCCGTGAAGAGCAAGTCATTCAACGTTTGAAAGACATCCGTGACCTTGAAGTCCAGTACAAGCAGGCAAACAACTGCTACACAGGAAGTTTTGACACGTTAATCAGATTCTGCCAAACCGCTGAAATTCCGATTGTGAACATTATTCCTGACCCTGAAGACACCACTTTCACCAAAACTATCAACGACACATTGGGATTCGTGAAAGTCATAGACTCACTCTTTGGGAAACGCAACGGTTTCAACATTTCCGAAATCCGCACTGTTCCATTCAGCGAACCTACCCAAGAATTTGAACTTGAAGCTACAACCATCCAGCGCAGCGGTATCAACGTTCCTGTGTTCCAAGCCCAGACACCTTACGAAGTCTATCTGAAAGGTCTTGACGAACAGAGAGTCCGCAACGCAAAGGCCGAAAAGGAAGCCATCAACAGATATGCCGGCATGAAGGTCGGTTCATTGGAAGAAGCCTCAACGGAAGGCAACTGGGACCAACTCTAATGATGGTTTGAATGACGACGTCATTACATCCTTATATCAGCAAGTTTGATGAGGGTTTTGATGTCGGCAAGACACAAGAATACAGAATAGCCATCCAATTCACATTGGGTGGCTTTTCGTATCTCATTATGGATGCCGGCACAAACGTCATCGTAGCCATGGAATCCTATCTGTCGGATGACTTGACGGACGAGAAAGACATTTTCAACACATTTGAAAAAGCACTCGCCCTCAACAAGTTAAACGGCAAAAAGTTCCAATCCGTAACTTGTATTATCGGAAACCGAAACTACGCCTTGATTCCAAACGAACTGTTTGACGAAAAAGAATCATCCAAGTATTTGGGATTTCTTCATACGATCCCACAAAACGGCCTTGTCTTGAACGACAATCTGTCTGAAAATGAATGTCATGGCATTTATTCTGTTTCGAATTGTCTGATTGAAAAAATCAAAGGGATTTGGCCCGATGCCAAAATCGTCCATGAAAGCAGTATCTTTCTTAGACACATTACCAAAGTGGCCAATTTATTCGCAACAACGCGCGTCTATGTTTATGTGAAAAATCGCAGTTTCGATATGGCCATTTTCAAAAATGGAAACCTTTCATTCTTTAACAACTTCAAATTCAACACGAAAGATGATTTCCTGTATTTCCTAATGTTTGCCATTGAGCAACAGAAAATGTCAGCCTATGAAACTTCTGTCTGCGTTTCTGGCATGATTTTAGGCAGTTCGGAAATTATGAAACTCTGCGAAAGATACATTAAGGACATACGTTTCATCAAAAATGGCGACACAATCAAAGTGAGCGAGGCATTGAAAGAGATACCGAGCCAATACTATTACATTCCATACCAAGTTTTGCAATGCGAATCATAAGAGGAAAATACCAGAGAAGACAAATCGTTGCGCCGACCAACCTGCCGGTGCGTCCGACGACCGACATGGCCAAGGAAAGCCTGTTCAATATTTTAGAGAACTATTATGATTTTGAGGAAATTGAGGCCTTAGACCTGTTTGCCGGCACGGGCAACATTTCCTACGAACTCGTTTCGCGAGGTTGCCCGAAGGTAGTCTCCGTCGACATCGAACAAAACTGCGTGAAGTTCATTCGTGAAACTGCCAGCAAACTTGACATGAAAGAATTGCTTGCAGTACGCTCCGACGTGTATCGTTTCGTTGCACGCAACAAGGCGCAATACAACTTGATTTTCGCCGACCCGCCTTACGATAACGTTGACTACGAGCAACTTGTGGAGGCAATTTTTGAAAACAACCTGCTGAGAGAAAACGGCATGTTCGTGCTGGAACACAGCAAACGCATCAATTTCGAGGAACATCCACACTTCATGGAACAAAGGCATTACGGGAAAGTGAATTTCACTTTCTTTGCACAAACCATCGAAGAAACGGAAGATGAAGATTGATTAACGATAGCCAAATCTATCAATAGCCTCTTGCCTTTCTTCCTCGGTGCTATCCTTGAAAAATGGCAGGATTTCTTCTTCAGGGAACTCCTTGAAAGTCAATAACAACAACCCGTCCAAAGTATCATTGAAATCAGGGTCGACATTGAAGCACA
>JAGHSL010000190.1 GCA_018065885.1 Candidatus Limimorpha equi | reverse complement strand
TGCTGATAGACAATGACGACAGGGGACAGGAGCTGCATGCGGATAGTGCGTATATCGGAAAGAACGTGAAAAGCGTGATGCGCAAATACCAGATGAAGGACCGCGTCATCAAGCGCAGCGTGAGAGGTAAGAAGCTCAGCAAGAAGCAGGAAACGATCAACCGGAAGAATTCCAAGACACGGGTGCGGGTCGAGCATGTGTTTGGCTATTGCGAGTTGAACCTGCATGGGATGTTCAGCCGCGTTGTCGGTTTGGCGCGAAATGCCGCCAGAAACACCTTGACCAACCTGGTTTACAACGTGTGCCGATATGAGCAAATAGTACGATTAGGAATGAATTGATTTGTCTAATATATTGATATACAACAACTTTACCCCCCCCATAAAATAATAATGATGAAAATTAGAAAATAGAAGAAAATTTATATCTTTGCCGCGTTGTTCACTTTGAATTTTGGCTAACGGACTTCACGAAGTTCAGAGGGACGGCGCGAAAATGTTAAAAATAGAAGTCCCCTAAAGGCTGAAAAATGGGAGATTTTGTAACATACGAGAAGATTCCGGAGCGTGCCGTCCTGATTGCCGCAGCAACGCGCGAACAGAGCCGTGAGCGCACGGAAGAATATTTGGACGAACTGGCTTTCCTCTTGGAAACGGCTGGCGGTGTGCCCGTGACACGTTTCGTGCAGGCCATGGACCGTCCGAGCAGCGTGACCTATCTCGGTTCTGGCAAATTGGAGGAAATCCATCAGTATATCAAGGCTGAGAACCTGCAATTGGCTGTGGTCGATGATGAATTGAGTGCAACGCAACTCCGCAACATGGAGAACGCCTTGGAGTGCCGAATTTTGGATAGAACCAGTTTGATTCTGGATATTTTCGCTTCCAATGCGCACACCTCTCACGCAAAAGCACAAGTGGAGTTGGCGCAATACCAATATCTTCTGCCGCGTTTGACCCGAATGTGGACGCACTTGGAACGCCAGCGAGGCGGTATCGGTATGCGCGGTCCTGGTGAAACCCAGATTGAGACTGACCGCCGCTTGATTTTGGAGCGTATTTCCAATCTGAAAGAGAAGCTCAAGGAAATCGACATGCAGAAGACCGTGCAGCGCAAGCAGCGTGGCAAACTGGTGCGTGTCGCACTGGTGGGCTATACCAACGTGGGCAAATCGACGATTATGAACCTGCTGAGCAAGTCGGAGGTGTATACCGAAAACAAGCTTTTCGCTACGCTTGACACTACGGTGCGCAAGGTCGTGGTCGAAAATCTGCCTTTCCTGTTGTCCGATACGGTTGGTTTCATCCGCAAGTTGCCGCATGGCTTGGTGGAATCGTTCAAGTCGACGCTCGATGAAGTGCGCGAGTCCGATATTCTGCTGCACGTTGTCGACATTTCCCATCCCGATTTTGAATCGCAGATCGAGGTCGTCAACCAGACTTTGAATGAATTGGGCGCTTCCGACAAGAAAACCATCATGGTTTTCAACAAGATAGATGCTTACACTTGGGAAGAAAAAGACCCTGACGACCTGACGCCGGCCACCAAACGCAATGTCTCTTACGAAGAACTGAAACAGACCTGGATGGCCAAAACCGACAAGCCTTGCATTTTCATTTCTGCAAAGGGCCGCGACAACTATCAGGAATTCAGGGATTTGCTCTATAAGGAAATCCGCGATATGCACGCTATCCGTTATCCGTATGATAATTTCTTATATTGAATAAGTAACTGAAAACAATATATGTTATGGGCATTTATTTAAACCCAGGCAATGCGCTGCTGCAGCGAGCCAGAAAATCGGAAATCTTTATCGACAAGTCGATGATGATTGCCGAACTGAACAAACTTGTTGATACAGAGAACAATTTCTTATGCGTATCCCGTCCGCGCCGTTTCGGCAAGAGCATGATGGGCAACATGATTTCGTCCTACTATTCGAAGGGCTGCGATTCGCGAGAATTGTTCAAGGACTTGAAGATTGCCCAGGACAAGAGCTATGAGACTTATCTCAACAAGCTGAATGTGGTCAAGTTTGACTTGAATGCCATGTTCCGTTTGGCAGGTGATGAGGAAAATCTGGTAGGATTTATCACGGAACTCGTTCTTGACGAGTTTAGGCAGACATTCCAAACAGTAAAGTTCAAAGACAACGACTCGTTGGCTTTGGCGATAATGAAAGTTTATGCCGCAACGGGCGAGACTTTTGCCATCATCATCGACGAATACGACGTGCTTGTTCGTGAGCAGGTGTCACCGAAACTGTTCCAATCGTATCTTTCTTTTCTCAACGGCCTGTTCAAGAATGCCGACCTTTCGCCTGCCATCTCACTTGCTTATCTCACAGGCATTCTTCCCGTCATTCGCGACAAGATACAGTCGAAGCTGAACCTCTTTGATGAGTATTCCATGACTGATGCATCGCAACTTGCCGAATTTGTCGGTTTCACAGCCGAAGAAACGAAAGCCCTATGCGAACTGTACGGCATGGACTACGAGGAGTGCAGGCGCTGGTACGATGGCTACGACCTGAATGACATACATGAGATTTTCAATCCGAAGTCGGTGGTGAGTGCCATGATGAAACATTCGTTTGGCAGCTACTGGACGCAGACCGGCTCCTACGAAGCCCTGAAACTCTATATCCTGATGAACTTCAACGGCATGAAGGACGATGTTGTCAGGATGATAGGCGGCGGGAAGGTCGATGTGAACGTTTACAAGTACCTGAACACGATGACGGATTTCCACAGTAAAGACGACGTGTTCACCTATCTGATACATCTGGGCTATCTGGCCTACGACCGCGAGACCCGCCAGTGCTATATCCCGAACAGTGAAATCAGGGAACAATGGATATTCTCTGTTGAGAACGAGCAGGACTACCAGCCTGTCATCAAGCTGGTGAACGATTCGAAGGCACTTTTAGAGGCGACCATCAACAAAGACGAGGAAGCCGTTGCCGCCGCCTTGACCGAGGCCCACCTGCGCACCACCAACCCTTTGACCTACAACAACGAGGCTTCCTTCCAAAGCGCCATCGGCCTGGCTTATTTCTACGCCAACCTGAAATACACGGTCATCAAGGAACTGCCGACGGGCAAGGGCTATGCCGACCTGGTCCTGATTCCATACGTGCCGAACATCCCCGCGATGATTATCGAGCTGAAAAACAACAAGTCGGCTGAGTCGGCGATAAACCAGATCAAGGAGAAGAAATACGACGACCTGCTGGAGCACTATCGCGGCGATTTGCTTTTCGTGGGCATCAATTACGACGAGAAAACCAAGGAACACCAATGCAGAATTGAGGAACTGGTTTCATAAATGTCATGGAAATGTTTTTCATTGATACACATACACATATCTACGACAAGGAATTTGACACCGACCGTGCCGAAGTGGTGCAGCGTGCCGTTGAAAACGGTGTGCAGATGTTGCTGCTGCCCAATGTGGATGTCAGCACGATTGCGCCTTTGCTCGATACTTTCGGCCAGTTCCCCGAACATTGCCGTGTGATGATGGGCTTGCAGCCCGAAGAAGTGCGTGAGGATTACAAAAAGGTGATGGTCTGCATCGAAAAGGAATTGGAGAAGGATATATATATAGGTGTGGGTGAAATCGGCTTGGATTTTTATTGGGACACGTCTTTTGAAAAACAGCAGCAGGAAGTCTTTGAGCTTCAGCTGGATTGGGCAAAGCAACTGAAACTGCCTGTTTCCATTCATGCCCGCAATGCTTTCGGCAAGATGCGTTCCATTTTGGAAAAGAAGCAGGATGGCGGCTTGCATGGCGTGATGCATTGTTTCAACGGAACCCTTGATGAGGCAAAGACTTATCTCGACCTCGGTTTTCACCTCGGTCTGGGTGG
>JAGHSL010000386.1 GCA_018065885.1 Candidatus Limimorpha equi | reverse complement strand
ATCGAGAACAAGAGGCCGAAAATCATCATCCGTTCCAATACGCTTTACGATGAAAAGATGGGTACTGTTGTCACGCACGAATACGTTTATGAGGAAAACGGCATCGTGTATTGGTGGAACAAGACCTTGAACGAGTTCACCGTGCTTTACAATCTGAATGCCGAAGCCGGCGACGAATGGCAAATCAAGGTCGGCAGGGAAACCATAACCGTTCATGTTGATGCCGTGGATGATTACGATTACGAAGGCAGGACTTACAAAATGCTGCAAGTCAGCGACGAAAACGATGTCTTCAGCGGAACCATAGTCTGCGGCATCGGTCACTTGACGAGTTTCTTCCCCGAAAGGCTGATGAGCAAATCGGGTAACTACCGCGTGGAAGGTATGCGCTGCTATTGGAAAGACGGCGAACTGGTCTCCAAATACGGCGACAAGAATTGCGATGAGATCTACATTGATTTGCACAACGGAATTGAGGAATCTGACAATCTGACATTCCGCGTTTATCCGAATCCGTCCAAAGGCTTCATCACCATTGAAACGGAAGAAGAAAATGCCGTTTATGAAATCGTGAACATCATGGGACAAACTGTCCTTTCAGGTTCGCTGAACGGTGCAAAACGAATCAATGTGTCAGGTCTTTCCGATGGCATGTATTTCATTAAGGTCGGGCAGGAAACGGTGAAATTTGTGGTTGGGAAATGATTTTGGGAATTTGCGTAGAGACGTTGCGTGCAACGTTTCTACCAACAGAAAGATTATAATAAATTGAATATTAATAAATTATAATTTATACATTATGAAAAGGGTATTTTTAATTATGGCATTATTTGCCATCAGTTTTGCTGGAAAAGCACAACAGAATTACGATTTTTCGGCGGTTAGCGAAACAGGAGTGTCATTGTATTACAGAATTACATCTGATGCAAACAGAACTGTAGAAGTGGTTTACCCGCATGTTGAGGGCGACTATTGGGGAGGTTATACGAAACCGACAGGTTCCTTAATCATTCCAAGCTGCGTAACGCAAGACGGTGTAGATTACACGGTCGTCTCAATCGGGGAATTTGCTTTTTATGAATGCACTGGCTTGACAGCTGTGACTGTTGGCGATTCGATTTGTGCGATTTATACATACGCTTTTTCCAATTGTTCAAATTTGTCCTCAGTCGAATTGCCTGACCAAATGTATAAAATTGGAGATAGAGCCTTTGCCAGAACTGCACTTACAGGAATTGTTCTTCCTTCTGGTTTGTTAAACATTGACGTGGCATGCTTTTGGGGATGCAATTCGCTGGTTTCAATTACAATACCTGAAAATGTAACTGAAATTGGCAGAATGGCTTTTCAAAATTGCCAATCGTTGCAGTCTGTCACATTTAATGATTCACTTCAAAAGATTTGGGATTCTGCTTTCGAAAACTGCTCCAGTCTTACTGAAATTGAAATTCCGAATTCCGTCGCTCAAATCAGATGGTCGGCTTTCAGAAATTGCACCAACTTGTCGACGGTCACCATTGGCAAAGGCGTTACGGAAATTCAACAATATGCATTCATGGGATGTTCCGCGTTAGAAACGGTGAACTTTAATGCCATAAATTGTACAGTCAATGATGAAGCCTCTTTCTGCGACAGTCCAAGGTTCAAAAACCTCAATATCGGAGAGGAAGTCCAACTTATTGACGATTTTGCTTTTACTAATTGTGATTCAATTACTAAACTTGTTATTCCGAATTCCGTCACCACGATAATGGCAAGAGCCTTCAAAGATTGCAGAAGCCTCGACACAATTGAAATCGGCAGTTCGCTACAATCGCTCGCCGATGACGCTTTTGCCTATTGCGGCGACTCTTTGCTTTACATTTCCGTTGATCTTGACAATCCTTATTTCGACACCCGAAACGACTGCAATGCCCTTATCAGGACTTCTTCCAACGAGCTGGTTTTGGGAAGTGTGAATACCATCATCCCTGATGGCATCATATCAATAGGAAACTATGCTTTCGCTAATCACAGAATGACAAGTATCAATATTCCAAATACAATTCAAACAATTGGAAATGAGTCATTTAATTGTTGCTATTTGTTGGATACCATCATTTCTGAAGCCATGACACCACCATTAGCTTATCCCACGACTTTTAATGGATGCGGCATTCACTATGATGATTTTGAGTCCACAAATGTTTATGTTCCTTACGGAACGAGCCAGCTTTACCGAAACGCTACCGGGTGGAATTATTTCAGCAACTTCATTGAAAGAGGTATGATTATCGGTGGCGCCGAATGGTTCTACGAAATCCAAAACGACAACGGCAGCATTACTTACCAGCAGTTGCAATGTTCCAACGATACGGTCATCGAGAACAAGAGGCCGAAAATCATCATCCGTTCCAATACGCTTTACGATGAAAAGATGGGTACTGTTGTCACGCACGAATACGTTTATGAGGAAAACGGCATCGTGTATTGGTGGAACAAGACCT
>JAGHSL010000177.1 GCA_018065885.1 Candidatus Limimorpha equi | reverse complement strand
CAACTTACATCAAACAGGCTGAAACTGCGCAAGTTGCAGCCAAGTATTTGCAGGAACTTATCAAGTCGGAAGACGCTGAGGAACGCAAGCTCCTCACCCGTATGGTCAAGAAGCAGGAGACCACCGGAGACGAATTGTTGCGTGATTTTTATGTCGAACTCAACGAGGCTTTCGTGACGCCTTTCGACCGCGAAGACATGAACGCCTTGGCCATGTCGCTCGACACTTTCCTTGATTTCATCAACCACTCGGCTAAAACCATCCTGATGTACAATCCCAAGAAGATTGACAAACAGATCAGGGAAATCGTCGACAGCATCGTGGAAGACGCCAACATTCTGATTGAGGTTTTCAAATTGCTTGAAGGACTGAATAGCAATCAGGCGAAAATCAGTGAATTATGCACAAAAGTCGTCAACATTGAGCATCTCGTTGACGATATCTACGGCGATTACGTTTCCTACCTTTTCAGTAACGAGAAAGACGAAATCGAACTGCTGAAATACAAGGAAATCGCCCAGGCCGTCGAGGACACCACCGACCGCGGCAAGGATGTGGCAAGTACCATTAAATGTCTTATTATCAAGCAGTCATGAACCTACTTACCATAGCCATCATCCTTTCCATCATTCTTGCCTTCATCTTCACTTTTTTGAATGGCATGAACGATGCGGCCAACTCCATTTCCACCATCATCGCAACCAAAGTGATGACACCGATACAAGCCATCATCTGGGCTTCGTTTTGGGAGTTTACCGCATTCATTTTCATTCGTTTAGTGCTGAATCAGCAGTTTGCCGTGGGTAACACCATGGCCAATTTCGCCGACCAACAAGTCATCAATCCTTACCTGATTCTTTCGGCACTCACCGGCGCTGCCATTTGGGTAGCCGCCTGCACGAAATTAGGTATGCCGATTTCCACTTCCCACGCCTTGATTGGCGGCATTATCGGTGCGGCATGGTTTGTCAACGGAGCTGGAGTGCTTCACGCCAAACCTATCATTATCACATTGGCATTCATCATCTTATCACCGCTTATCGGATTGTTTTTAGGTTTCTTCTTAGAATGCATTTTCCTGAAAATCTTCAAGAGCAAACCGAGGAAGAAAGTCGAGAAACTCTTCAAAGGATTGCAGCACGTTTCGACGGCGGCATTTTGCATCGGCCACGGTTCAAACGACGCGCCTAAAACCATGGGAATCATCGCCATCCTGATGGCAAGCGTTTTCACAACCGCAGGCGTTTCCGACGGCATGAAAAATTTCATCGCCCACTTTTACGACAGCAATCTTTCTTTCCACATTCCCGATGTTCTTGCCGTTATTTGCTATATAATCATGTCGTTAGGCATTTTAATCGGTGGTAAAAACGTCATCAAGACCATGGGTGGCGGCTTGTCGAAAATCAACCCAATCAGAGGCTTTTCCGCCGAGTTTGCAGGTGCCACCACTTTGATTGTCACCTCTTTCTTGGGTATTCCTGTCAGTACCACACACACCATTACGGGCGGCGTGATTGGCGTCGGCCTAACCGATGGTATGAAATCAGTGAAATGGGTGACGGCAAAACGCATCGTGCTTTCATGGATTCTCACCATTCCTGTTCCACTGGTTATCAGCGGCTTGATCAATTATTTGTTGAACCTTTGTTTCCCGTTATAAGCCATGAGTCTCAACGATTTCTTTCAGTTTTTCGTTCCAAAGGAGAAAAATTTCTATCCGCTTTATATCCAGCAGGCCGAGAACATCGAAAAGGCTGCTAAACTGCTGAGAAACATGCTTGTTGAAACCGACCTTAACCGTCTCGATGCCTTGAAAAAGGAAGTGAAAACCTACGAAACGGCGGGAGATGAAGTTCTGCAAACGTTTTACACTCAACTGAATAGCACCGTCTTAACACCTTTTGAACGGGAGGATGTCCACGAACTTGCCGAGATGATGGACAACTTCCTTGACCGCATTGACGACTGCGCCAACATCGTTCTCACGCGCCGTTTCGTTGACATTGACAACGACCTCACCACCATGGCGGACAACATCATGTTTGCCGCTGAAAGCCTGAAAAACATCACAATCAACCTTGAGTTTATGACTTGCGGAAAAGGCAAGGACATTGCGCGTCTGTGCAACGAAATCAAGGTCATCGAGCACGACAGTGACGAAATCTACGGCAAATTCATCAACAAGATTTTCACACAAAACTACAGCCTTGTCGAAATCATCAAGCGCAAGGACTTGGTTCAGGTATTGGAAAACACCACAAATTCAGCTAAATACATTTCTGACAAAATCAGAAGCATACACGCAAAACTATGTTAATAACTAAAACACTATGAGACAAATCATCAACAGCCTGTTAGATACAGACCTTTATACCTTTAGCGTCTGTTACGTCTATTTGCAGAAATTTCCACGCGCCATCGGACAATACACTTTCGTCGACCGCAACAACACGGTCTATCCGAAAGGTTTTGCCGAAAAACTGATGGAGCAATTCAAGCTGTATGAAAACCTTCGTATCACGGATGAAGAGGCACATTTCATGAAGCAGAAATGCTACTATTTCCCATTGTGGTTCTTCACCTTTTTGAAAGGCTTTGCCTTGAAATCAAATGAAGTGGAGGTAAGTCAGGACGAAGAAGGTCATTTGCACATCACGGTTACAGGTCTGCTTTGGCGCACCGTGTTTTGGGAGATGCCTATATTGTCCACGGTTTCAGAGCTTTGGCACGAAATGAAGGGCGAATTTGAGACCTACGATGCCGAAAAGGAATACAAGAAATCATACGACAAAGCCATTAGACTCATTGGCAACGGCGTGAAATTCTCCGATTTCGGCACGCGCCGCCGTTTCAGTTTCGACCATCAGGATTTGGTCATCCGCTCCTTCATCGAAGCTCAGAAACAGTTCACACACACTTGTTTAGTCGGCACTTCCAACGTACTTCTGGCGAAGAAATACCACCTCACTCCTATCGGCACCATGAGCCATCAGTTTGTGGAAACCTGTTCGCTTTACGGCTACACCGAAGCCAACTACCTCGCCATGGATTTCTGGCAAGAAGTGTATGCCGGCAGCCTCGGAATATTCCTCTACGACACCTACACCCGCAAGGTGTTCTTCCAAAACTTCACCGAACTACATGCCAAACTGTTTGACGGTCTGCGTGTTGACAGCGGCGACAATATCGAGGCTCTCGAAGACATCATCACGAAATACAAGGAATTGGGCATCGACCCCAGCATCAAATCCATCGTTTTCAGCAACGGCCTGAATGTGGACGATGCCATTTATCTGCACAATATCGTAAACGACCGCATGAAGGATTCGTATGGCATCGGCACGCACCTCACCTGCGATGTCGACAACGTGAAAGCCATGAACATCGTGGTGAAACTCACTGCCGCCAAGATTACCGAAAAGCGCAACTGGAAGAAAGTCGTGAAACTCAGCGACGACCTCGGCAAATACACCGGCGACCCGGAGGAAATCGAAATCTGCAAGAAAACGCTGGAGATTGAATGACAAAGATGAGATAATTATTATAAAATCTGCATTTTTGAAAACGGTATTAAAGCAATAGCTAAAACGATTGCACGACCAGAAAATAACAAAACTAATGAATTACAGTCTTTGCTGCTGGCGGGGATGGGGAGGTAAATACTTATGGCAACAATAAGAGTTTATAATGTAAAACATGGCGATTTTATATTGCTCCGTCTTGATAATGATATATTAGTTACAAGAGATTTTGGATCTCTTGATAGTTACGTTAACACTTGCATTAATCATCAAATAATCCATTGTAAGCATTGTATTCCATTTCGTTTTACACAATGCCATTTGTGGAATTGTTTTGGTTGTCAATTGCATAATGAAGCAATTCTAACACATCCACATAGCGATCATTATTCAGGATATAAAATAATGTATAATAATGGTATCAGGAAAATATATGATAGAGCCTATGTCCCATATCTTGATTTAAAACCGATTGGTGCATCACCTTCATTCCATTCGCAACAACTAAAAACAGCTTTGTGTTTTATTGCTACAATGCCGGTATATAAGACAATAAAAGTACAAGAATGGATTACTGTAGCGCCATTGATGTCAACTTTGTCAAAACAGTTAATCGGTGTTTACCAAGGTTGTAATGCATTTAATCATTGGCGACCTCAAGGAACAGTACTTTGGCCGCCACTTCCAAATGATATCTACTATACGAGAAGACGAAAAAAATTGAACGATATGCTTGACATCTTTTCTAAAGATGCAAAAGAATGTGCAGACTCCGTTTATGGAGAAATATCAGACATTTTATCTTCTCTTTTTGATAAAGATAATGATATTCATGGATATGATGAAAGTAACAGAAACTATGATGATTTTCCTTTTGTTGATGAAGATGATAAAAATGATGTTTTGTCAAAGATAAAATCTTTAATAGATAATATTGCAGGGAAATGTTACAATGAGGAAAATGATGCCATTGAAAAAATGTATTATGATTTTGGAACATTAATAGATAATCATAGTATAGCATTTTCCATTGAGAAAGAAGACCATGCTGCTCTATTTTTGAGTGATTTCCATGATTCTTCCATGAACAGAATGGTCAACTTCTTGACTTCTCCAAATTTTACATTCATAAAATCAGCACATCACGGAACAAGACTTGGAAACAAATTAGATAAAGATCTTCAAAAGGCTAATCCAATAGCTGATACAATGGTTCATTGCTGCGGCCCATCTATGCCAACATTTAATGGACCATCATATAAATATGAAAAATTGGCAAGCAAAATCTATTGTACTGATTGGAATTATAGTTCTTCAAAATGGCGACATTGGCCACCAACTCATCAGTATGTGAAATTTAATTCTATATTATTTAGGGATTGGATTTTATAAAATATGTTCTATAACCACAAATCGTTAATGCTCAACAACTATGAAAGAGAAAGACAGCCAAAGGCAAATCCAACAAGAGAATTTTGAACTAATACTAAATTTGGAATCAAGTCGCATTAGTGCAAATGATTTAATTACTTTTTTATCGAATACCGATTTACTATTTCAATCGATTAACAAAACGCTAAATTGCAAATATAACGTTGGTTATGAAAACATTACTGTTGAAGTATTGGCTTTAGAAAAAGGAAGTTTCAAGATACCAATTGCTCTTAAAAAAATCACAAACAAATTTCTACTTCCCACAACTATAACGTTTTTAGGAGGATTAGCTGCGAATCTTATAACAAATAATCTTTCTTCTCAAACTATAAAAACTCAAAATGAAGAAATTGTTGTTGAAAAAAAAGTCCTTCTTGAAAATAAAAGCACAAAAGAGGCTATTTCAATGATTGCAAAAACAGCTATTGAGACAGATGGTATAAATGGTATTTCCGTAACATACGAAAAAGAAAACGGAGAGCAAGAAAGAGTAAACATTTCAAAAGAGACATTGTCTCAAGCTGTATGTAATGAGACAATTAATGAAGAAATGATAAATCTTCAATCAAAAATCACACTTGAAATTGTTTCTCCTGTATTTATGAATAAACCCGCATCATGGAGAGTGTCTTATAATGGACGAACAACACCTATTAATGCACAAATGGCAGATACTGATTTTTTAGATACAATGGATCGTCAAGAAATTGCATTTGCGAAAGGAGATGCAATTATTGCTGATTTAGAAACAACTGCAACAAATACTGATAGTGGTATTAAATTCAAATATCGCATTACAAAAGTATATTCATATCCAAAATATTCAAGAATCACGAAATCCAGTAACATTCAACAATTAGATTTATTAAAAGACGAACAGGAATAAATCAACAGCAACAAATCGCAACATGTCTCATTTCACCGAAGCAAGTTTTGAGCAGTCCATTAGGCAACTACTTGCGTCAGATAAAGATGGGGAAATGAAAATAGACGAAAAATGAACGAATTGCAATTCATAATCTACCAGTTGCCCGAAGAGGAAGGCAAAGTGCAGGTCGTCATCAAGGATGAGACAATTTTTGCCACGCAAAAGGCAATGGCACAATTGTTTGGCGTTGGTGTTCCTGCCATCAGCAAGCATTTGAAGAACATTTTCGAGAAAAATGAGCTGGATGAAAATGTGGTTGTTTCCAAAATGGAAATAACCACTCAACATGGCGCTATTGAGGGAAAAATGCAACGAAATGAGACTGGTTTTTATTCCCTCGATGCCATTATCGCCGTGGGCTACCGCGTGTCGTCGGCAAGGGCGACGAAATTCCGCATCTGGGCCACCAAAGTCCTTAACGAATATATCCGCAAGGGTTTTGTGCTGGACGACAACCGGATGAAACAGGGAGAACGCATTTTCGGAAAAGATTATTTTCGGGAATTGCTGGTGCGTGTCCGTTCCATCAGAGCCAGCGAACGGCGCATTTGGCAGCAAATCACCGACATTTACGCCGAATGTAGCATCGACTACGATAAGAACGCGCCTACGACACACGATTTCTACGCAATGGTTCAA
>JAGHSL010000146.1 GCA_018065885.1 Candidatus Limimorpha equi | reverse complement strand
TATTTTTGCGGTTTGAAAAATGTGATAATCATCATGTATAGGACTGTAATAGAAAAACTTAAAGAGTGGAAAGAGAAAAAAGACAGGCTTCCCATCATTTTGCTTGGTGCGAGACAAGTCGGCAAGACATGGCTGATGAAAGAATTTGGCCGTTCCTGTTTTGCTGATGTCTGTTATGTGAACTTTGAAGAGCCTGGCGATTTGCGGGATTTGTTTGAAGGCAACATCAATGTTGACCGAATCATCGAATATTTGGGGATTTTGCATGGAAAAAAAATCGAGAAACAGACGACCTTGTTGATTTTCGATGAAGTCCAGCAAGTGCCCCGAGCCTTGACTTCGTTGAAATATTTTGCAGAAAACGCCCCTGAATATGCACTGTGTTGTGCCGGGTCGTTGTTAGGCGTTACGCTTCATAGCGGGACTTCTTTCCCTGTCGGGAAGGTCGAATTTCTGCAAGTTTCGCCAATGTCGTTTTGCGAGTTTCTGTTTGCAAATGGCGAGGATTCGTTGGTGGAATACCTGATGAAACATTATGAAGATTCTATCCCTGAAATCTTGGCAGAAAAGATACAAGACTATCTGAAGAAGTATTTCATTGTCGGAGGAATGCCGCAAGCTGTAAACGCATGGGTGCAAAATGGCGATTTCGAGGCAGTTAGAAAAATACAATTGCAAATATTGGAGTCCTATAAAAACGATTTTTCCAAGCATGCTCCTAACAACACGGTCCCGAAGATTCATCATGTGTGGAATTCCATTCCAAGCCAGCTGGCGAAGGCCAACAAAAAATTCATTTATGGCGTGGCAAAGCAGGGCGCACGGGCCAGGGAGTATGAAGATGCTTTGCTGTGGTTGAAAGATAGTGGAGTCATTCGGCATGTGGGGCTTGTTGAAGGTGGCCGTCTGCCTTTGAAAGCTTACGAGGATTTGAAATCATTCAAGATTTATCATTTGGATTTAGGCCTTCTTTGCGCTATGTGTGAGATTGCGCCTTCGGTGATACTCAATAAGACGAATATTTTTTCTGAATTCAATGGCAGCCTTACGGAACAGTTTGTGTTGCAGGAACTTCAGAATTCCGGAATAGCACAGAGCATCTATTATTGGTCGGAAGGTGACACTTCGGAGGTCGATTTTCTGTTTTCGTATGGGGCCAATGTCATCCCTGTCGAAGCGAAAGCAGGGTTGAATGTTCACGCCCAAAGTCTGAAGGTGTTTATGAAAAAATACGATCCTCAAATAGCCGTCAGGACTTCTTTGCAGCCTTTCAGAAAGGATGGCTCCTTGCTGAATTTGCCTTTATATGAATTGTGGCTTTTGCCTGATATTCTGAAGCATTGAAAAAGGCACTTACGAACTCCGTTGCGTCGATGAAGACGGCGTGGAACTGTATCGGAAACTGGTGGTGATGTGAGGTTGCATAATTGATGCTTTCGAAAGTGCTTGCGTCTGCAAGGTCATATTAGCGTAATTCGTGGTCCATTGCTGTTTAGGTATAGGTACATAGATGACTTTTCAATCTCAGTAAAAAAATGGGACAAATTGTCCAAAAATGGCTTCATGAAGCCGGGGCAGGACCTTCCCTGTACCAAGGCTGTCTTCCCTGCTGAGCATTCAGGAACCAGCAGAGCCTTTCCTTCGCTTTTTAGCGAAGCGAACAGGGAGCGGGCAGCAAGAGGAAGCGTATCGGAGGCAGCCTTGGTACGGCCCAGGTATAGTGCTGCCCCTGGGATGAAAAGTCAAAAAATCATTTTTCAAAAAATCACAAAATCATTTTTCGATGTCTTGCAAACTTGGGTTTGCTCCACTGTTTCTTTTGACAAAAACATAAAAAACACTCTTGCGGGATGATCTCTTTCAGAGCCTTCATGCCACCAAGCCAATCCAATCCAAAGACTCAAGCCTGGCTTGGCCTTTGATTTGCCTTGACGGCATAAATCCCTGCGGGTCTTTCATCCCACAAGAGCAAAAAACAATAAAAACCATACCCGAAAAACATTTTTCAATAGGATGGAACTTTGGTTTCAGAAGGACTTTGTTTTTATTGTTTTTGTTTGTGCCAACAGGTAAATATGTACTATATTTTATTAGTGGATGATGAAAAAACAAGACGCCTAGGTGTTGAATTCGGAATTTCTGATTTTTTGATTTGTGATTTTTTGATTTTTTGCCGGAAATAAAGTCCATTGATGGCTCCTTTGCAGCAATTGGCGTTTTAAAAAATCATATTCAAGTTTTTTCCTATCTTTGCGGCAATGAAACTGAAACATCTCATATTGTTTCTTGCCGTGGTTCTTGCGGCTTGTTCCACGCGGCATCCTGTAGAGACGCGTCCTGGCACATCTCTACCCAACAATATGGTATGCCAGCAATTACAAGCCATCGACAGCCTGATGTGGCAACAGCCCGACAGTGCGCTGATGGTGCTGGTGGATTTTGCGACTACACCGAAGGCGGATAGCCTTAGTGCCTTTGAGGGGCATTATTGCCAGATGCTGCTCTCTGAATTGCTTTATAAGAACGATTACGGGCAGAGCAACCGAGAGAAATTGCTGAAGGCGGTGAGGTATTTTGATTCGATTGTAGGGGCGGATGAAACGGACGCACGTAAGGCGGACACACGCGGTGTGTCCCTACGGGATCGCAATGCGTTTTTGGATGCGCGGGCGCATTATATTAATGGTGTGGGGTTTTATGAGCGGGACAGTGTGGTGGAGGCTTGTGCGGAATACCTGAAGGCATTGGAGGTGATGGATTTGAATTTTGAAGAGAAAGGATTGGAAGGGAATAAAGCCATATTTATGGCTAATATTTATAATAGGCTTGGCGACTTCTTTTCGGTTCAATTTATGATGGATGATGCCATTGCCTGCTATGAACAAGCATTGTTGTATTGCCTGAAAGAGCCCACTTCTTCTAATGGCGTTTCTAATATCCTATATCACATAGGGATACAATATGATAAGAAAGACAGTCTTAACATAGCAAGGCAATATTATGGCCAAGCATTGGAAACTGTGTCTAACATTGATAATCTAACATATAGAAACATTGTTACAAGTAAGGCACTTTGTGACTATCAGATTGAAAAGAAGGCCGAACAGCCATTGAACGCTTTGCGAACAATTATAGGGCAAACTGAGAATGAAGATGAACGATTGACACGTTATTTGACTGTAGGTGATATATTCTTTGAAGAGCAAATGTTTGATTCAGCGATGTTTTTCCTCGAATTAGCGTTTGGAAACAATAAAGATAAATCTATGCAGGTTCAAGCTGCTGATTTTTTACGTATTATCTATGATAGCCTTGGAGACAGTGAAAAATCCAATAATTGTTTGAAATTTATGGCTGACAACATGAAACTGGAAGGCGAAAACAAAGCCTTGGTTTCGCAACTCGACAATCTGTTTCAGGATTACTTGAAGCAGAAGCAGGAAAAGCTGTCTGAGGCTGAACATGCAAAGCACGTTAGGAAAATTGTCGGAATCATTGTGCCGATTGCGGTGTTGTTGGCCTTGGCCATTATTATTGTGGCGAAACGGAGGAGCAGGAAACTGCTGAAACAGCAGCAGAAGGAAGCGGAGCAAGCACATGAGGGGGAACTGAGACGGCTGCAGGCAGAAACCCAGCAGCGGCTGGAGGAAACCGAAAGAAAGCATCGGCAGAAGGAGGAAGAGATGGTGAAGCGGCATGAAGATGAATTGAGGATTCAGAGAGACCAATCGGAAAAAGAGATGGAGCAAACGAGGCAAAGGCATGAAGCTGAATTGGAAGCGGAACGGTTGGCCTACGAGAAAGAACAGGACGCTTTGCGGCAAAGCCTCAGACAGCATGAAGACCAAGTGAGGGCCTCGGAAAAGAGTTTAGGCCAGCAGCAAGATAAGGCAGAACACTGGCGCCAGGAGTTCCTGAAAGAACCGATTTGCAGGCGCATTAATGAATTGCTGCATGGCAAACGAATCACCACCCGCGACACTTCATTCAAACATGACGACATTACGCTGGAGGAAGAGGATTTCAAACAGCTTAGGGAGGCTGTGGAGCGGCATTTCGAGGGGTTCGATGCTTTTCTGTTAAGCTGCTGCCAAAGTTTGAAGCGTGGCGACTTGGCACTTTGCCATCTGCATTTGATGGGATTAGGCGAAGGAGAGATTGCCGCATTGAAGAGCAGAACCTATTCGGGAATCAAGAAACAGGATGAGAGCATCAAGGAGAAACTTTCGCTGGAAGAAAGCGTTTCGGAGTATGTCTTGAGGATAGCAAAAGGGTTATATGTCCCTCAAGATGTCCCTCAAGATCCGCTAAAAACCATATTAACTATTATGTCCAATAATCCCAATATAACAAGAGAAGAGATGGCTAATCAATTGGGCGTGAGTTCAAAAACGATTGGTAGATACTTGAAAAAACTTGATGGGAAAGTCCGGTATGTAGGGAGTGGGTATAGTGGACACTGGGAAGTAATAGAATAGCAGAACGCATATTCTGTTGACAATCACATTTTCTATCTTCTATAAATAAGGTAAATGCTGGAAAAAAGTTGGATAATTCCAGCTGTTTACACCTTGTTGTTATCTATAATATATTGATTATCAGTGTGTTTACAACCCCACCCTTTTTTTATGTAAAATTCCAACATTTCTCCAGCAGTGTTTTTTGATTTGAAATTTGGTAATGTCCTACTTTTGCCAATGAAAGTTTAAGTGTAAAATTTCAATAATTAAAACATGCAATTATGTACAGATTAAAAGTAACAATTCTGATGCTCTGCTTAATCCTTTCAGGAGCATTGTGCTACGCTAGTGGCGCGGCCGGAACGGAAAATGAGAAAGGAGAAGGAACGCCTATTATGGTAAAAGAAAAGACTTGCTATGGTGGGTCTGACAAAAGTGGAGGTATTGTCTTACCCTGAAAAAGGTTGACTCAAAAAGACAAGAGTCAAGGATGTATCAGTTACACACAGAGAAACAGCAAAAGTACTTCAAGGAAGTCATCCGCCTCCACTATGAAGAGGGATACGGAGAAA
>JAGHSL010000295.1 GCA_018065885.1 Candidatus Limimorpha equi | reverse complement strand
TCGTTCACATTCCAGCGAATCGGCTCCACTTGGTTGTCGATGACTTCAACGGTCTGGCGAGAGCTTGAAATCATGCGTCCCAAGACATCGAAGACCTCCAGTTCGACCTCCAAAGGGCCGTCTTCGCCATGATGGGTCAAAGTTATCCAAGTCTCTTCGGTGAAAGGATTCGGATAGTTGCGCACTTGGGCGAGGAAAATATTATCTTCGCAAACCGTGAGCCACAGCTCGGCTTCCGACGAGTTGTCCTGCGTGTCCCATGCCCGCAAGGTAAAGGTATACGTTCCAGGTTCCAAATCCGAAACCGGCACGGCGACACGGCCACGGCGGAAATCATCGAGAACCGGCTCATAGATTTCATTGAGCCGCATACTGCTGAATCCCTGCAAATTGCCATTCAAGATAATATCGCGTCCCAAGCTGAAATCGTAATGATAAACGCCTTGGGCATCATACAAATCGGCATAAAGCACGCCACGATTCGCCACCGTATCACCATTTCTGAAACTTGGCGTATCCCAATAGAAATCAATCTTTGGGCCTTCGTTGTCGATGACAACAGACGGGTCGATGCCGCCCAAGGTCAATTCCTCGAAAACGCCCATAGCGTCAACCTTACGGATTGAGTCGTAGGCATAATAACTGAAACGCGGCTGGCCATCCTGCAAATTGATGTCGCGCGGCACCTGGAAACTGAAACTGAACTTGCCCTGCTTCACCGTCGCTTTACCTTGGAAAAGCACATCGTTGAAGAACGTGAAATTACGCACCGGATTCGTCACAGGGTTGTTGCCCAAAGTCGTAAAGACCGATTCCTTATCAAAGAAACGCAGCTCCACTTCACCATTGAAAGCGGCATCGAGGCTGCCATCGGCTTTCCTGACTTCGCCTTCCACATTGACCATGCTCATGGCATGAAGCGCAATTTCATGGTCAAAATTCTCCCCGTTCATCTTAACCGTCACCACCTTTTCGACAGGCGCAGCGAAACGCAAGGCTGGGTCGCCGAAAAACACATAGCTGATGTTTTTACTTGTGGGATTTGTCGAACTGAAATTGCTGTTGTCGGCCTTGGCTTCCCTCACAATATCGCCGAAACGCGAAGCCTGGCTTCCATCAGGCAAATAAAGTTTTCTCATCAAGGCCTTGGCAATACAAATATTGTTGATGCCATGTGTCGGGCGCACCGTCGTCAGCATAGCGATAGAACCGCCCGTAGGCAAAGTGAACATCAGCTCGCCAGCCGAAGCAAAAGACGGGTCGTCAAACTGACTGAACTCGCAAGTGGCGGTCAGCACAAAAGGCAGACAATCGTAGTTGGTCATGCCTGAAATCTCGGTATTGGTAAAAAACTTTTCCGAAGTCAAGCCTCTGACGCCACCATGACCATGATACTGCATGACTAAGACACCTTTTTCGAAACGGCGCATCAAATCGGCGGTTGCTTCGGGAGAAATCTCACCCGAAGGTGAGCTGATTTGCTGATAAGCATCCAAATACACCTTTTGCGCATTCATCGCGTGGCTTTCTTCATCAATGATGTCGTAGCATAGTTCTGCATGTTCGGCATATTCATTATTGTCATCATCGGCAGTGAACAAATGGTTGGTCTTCCACACGCCGTGCGTTGCCGACAAATCAGCATAATGATAGATTTTCTGCAACACGGTTTCGGCTTCCTCAACCGATGCGACCGGCAGACGGCCAATGCCCAAATCGACACGGCCGCCGCTATTAACGCCTTCATTATCATCCATCATGGCATAAAAATCGTCGGTGCAGAAACTTGCCGTTTGGCCTAAGGAAGTCTCGGCTTGATAGGGCGGCACATAGTTTTTGCCAAATCCCTTGATGTTGCGGAAATCGTGAGATCCTTTTCCGAAAAGCAGCACATATTTCAATTGCTTTTCGCTACGCAGATACACCATGCGGATGAAATCGCGGATGCCTGAAGGATCAGGCGTTCCGGTGCCAAACTCATTGTAAATCTCATCCAAATCAACCACCGCACTATGCAGATTGTCGTTTTGTTCATGAAAACCGGCCAATGCCTGGGCCTGTTCCCAAAACACTTTTGGTGTAATAATCAGCATATCAGCTTGCGATAAGGCATGAAGATTCTGGTTTGCCACGGGGCTAACCGAAACCACCGGCAAAGCCGCCGACGGATTGAAAACGAAATAACGATGCTCATTTTTGTTTTCGATGCCGAACACGAAATTGTCGGAGCTTAGAATGCCGTCCTGAACGGCCGGACGCATCGGATTGCTGACATCCCAAACCTGAAATTCACGCGACATGTTACGCACCCAGACAGCCGAAACAGAATGACTCAGCTGGTCGGGACGCAAACGGAATGGAAAAAGGTTGCCTGCGCGTTTCAGTTCGCGCCAACAACGGAATTCCACATAATCGAGATAAAGCAAATGGCTCTTCATACGCGGCTGGAGCAACATGCTGAAATTCACGGTGTCGCTCTCACTTTGCATCTGTCCCGTGCGGGTCGCATCTCTGCCATAGGAATTTGCATTTTCCGAAATCGCTCCAATGGTTCCATCGGCAATCAGATGATTGTCATTCGCCCAGACATCGTAATAAATAGACCCATTCAAACTGCGCCCCATGACAACCGTCTTATATTCTATCGGTTTGTTTTTGACCAAATTAGGAAAAACGAATTGGATAAATAATGCCGTATCGGTTGAGTTCAGCTGCTCGCCATACCAGTTTCTGCCCGATGAATAAGGTGAAAACAATTCCGCCTCATGCCATGCCAAATCAGGGAAATCGGTGACGACATTCGTCGCGCCCACAACATCAGCCGACGGCTGCAAGGCGACACGAAGCCCCGCCTCGCCACTGTCAGCACAAATATAATAATAGGTGGTGTCGGAATACGGATTCATGAACCTTTCGTATTTCATATTCAGGCCGTCCGAAACTTTCCAGCAGGTAGGCTCCTGACCATAGAAAAGCACATAATCGTCAACATCGAAACGACCATCTTCCGCTCCGCTGACAAAGACGGCCATTTCAGTCAAGTCGTCATAACGCGCATCAGAGTTTTTTTCAGGCAAAGCTCCGGCCGGATTGCCAAAAATACGTATCTCATTGGGATTGAGATGCTCCACATCGATATTCATGGATTGGAGTGCCGCATAATCCAACTTATAGATGCCTTCCTGAGTCACACTCATTTTGTGCCAAGTATGCTGGCTCAACACCGATTGACCGGCATGGTCTTGAGCGGATAACACAGAAGGAACAATGACAAAAGCCGCAATGAGAAGCCTACGGCACATATTCCGAATAAATACATTCATTTTCATCTGCAAATCAAAAGTTTAGAAGTTGCCGTTGCCGATTCTCCATTGTCGTTAGTGGCCACAATGTGATAAATGTATATGCCGTTTGACAAAGTCTCGCCATTGGAGTTGCAACCATCCCAACGAATCGGCTCAACACGGGTTGAAGTGCCCGCAACCTGCCCTGAAAGCTGGCGGACAAGTCGCCCCATCATATCGTAAATATAAATATGCACATCCATATTGTTGCCTATCTGGTTGTGTTCGAACACGAAGCCCGTTGTTTCCGAGAAAGGATTGGGAATGTTATAAAGATTATCAATCCGCATCGTCAGGCTGTTTGCCACGGTGAAATGGATTTCAGCCGTATTGCTGTTGTTATAGATGTCCCAGACCTTCAAAGTCAAAGTGTAGTCGCCATCAGGCAAATCAAGCATCTTGTAGGTAATGGCGCCTTTACCGGGATTGCCCGATTCGGAGACAAAACAATCGTTGAGGTTATAGGAAAGGTCAGCCGCACCCGTCAGAGTGGCGATAATGTCGTGGCCGATGCCCGAACCCGTAGTATTGATACCGCTTTCATCTTCGACAAAGGCAATCAAAATCGGATTCTCGCTGGCTAAACTGCCGTCAACGAAATAAATGTCATCAATATGAAGCTCAATAGTAGGCGGTGTTGTGTCCATCGTGGCATCTTCATAGAAACCGCCCACAATGAAGTCTTCACATTTGCCGCTGGCATCAATCTCATTATCAGTTGCGTAATAACTAATCATTCCTTGGCCATACGAATAGGCAATGTCGCGCGGCACCGTGAAAACGATTTGAAAACGCCCGTTCTCAACCATCGTCTGACCTTTGAAAAGAACACTGTTGCGCAATTTGAAATTCCTGACAAGTGCATTGTCGCAATGCGCCACAAGCTCAGCCGCTTTATCATAGACCGTAACGTAAACCGTTCCGTTGAATCCTGTAGCGACCTGACCATTAAAATCTTTCACAAAACCTTTTATTTCAACAGGTTGCAAAGCCCTGACCGTATCACTGTAAACGGTATAATGCTGCCAAACCGTATCGGAGACCCAAATGGAGTCCTGCCATGTTTCAGGCCGCATTCCGTTGATGCTTTCCGTCTCAATCTTCAATTTCGGGGCAGCAATACGCAAGGCCGGATCACCGAAAAACACATATCTTTTTTCATTTATGTTGCCTCGTGTTTTCGCCATGCGGTAAACATCGCCTAAGCAAGGATATTTACCATCCTTCAATTCAAACAAATGGTTATAGACTCCCTTGTTAAAAGCCTCATTATCACTGCCACCCGTAACCCTCGATGTCGTAAACATGGCAATCATGCCGCCATATTGGTTCAGGAAAGCGTATTCGCCAATGGCAGTGCGGTTGTGGTCGTCATAACGGCTCACCTCGCAAGTGCCGGTAATCATCAGCGGATACATCGGGCCGTTGTGCCACGAATCGACATCCTTGCGCTGCAAGATGCGCTCTTCAGCAAATTGCACCTCGCCGCCGTGTCCCGTATAATTCACCACCAACGAACCCTTTTCCATGCGGCTGTTGATGGCCTTGTTGACCGATGGCGCCAAAACGCCATTTGGCGTGTCTTCCTGTTCGTAGGCACCAAGATAAATCTTGTCGATGACAAAGTTCTCGCCGCCAACAGTTTTCAATTGTTGTTCAAAACCCTCGGCATGATCCACGAACTCCCTTTCATCGTCGGTGACAAAAGTCACCACGTTGCGCCAAGGCTGCATGGTGCTTTCATTCAAGGCAATATATTGCTCGATTTTATCGACCATCTGGGTGGCTTGCTCCAAGGTGGAAACCGGGAAACGGCCCACGCCAATGTCGGCAAGCGAATGGGCAATGTCGCCATCAGTGTTATCAAAGCAGCCGAAATAATCGTCAGTCACAAAACAGGATTGTCCGTTCACCGATGACAAGGTTTCGTAGGCCGGAACGAAACAATGCAGTCCGTCGCGGTTCTTGAAATCGTAGGAAGCATCGCCCAGAAGCAGCAGGTATTTCAATTTTCTGTCGCTATCGAGATAAAGCATACGGCAAAAATCGCGAATGGCCGAAACATCCATCGCGCCACAACCGAACTCATTGTAAATCTGCTGAGGCGTGGTGATATAAGTCGCCAATTCAGGGTCTTGCACCTCATGAATAGCCTTGATGCGTTCCGCCTGACTGATGAAATCAGGATAAGTGACGATAAGGTAATCGACATTGCGCACGCCATGAAGATTCTGATTTTCAATTTGTCCGAAATCCACCACCGAAAGATAAGACGAACCATCGAAAGCGACAAATTCATTTTCTGCATTGCCGTGTACATTGAAGGAGAAGACATTGCCGTTCAGCTGACCGTTGATTTTAGTCGGCGCAACAGGATTGCTCACATTCCAAACCTGCATCTGCTGAGAGGCATTGCTGACACGGCATTCATACACCTTATTAATATTAGTCATTTCAGGATTGCGGAAAAGCATCTGCTGACCAGAAAACTTCAGGTTTCGCCATGCGTTGACCGAAATGTAATCGACATAGCCGCGAGATGTGGTGTTGGCATTGCCGACATGTTGCAAAGTCACCTTCACTTCATCCTTTGATGGATAGACATTGACATAACCGCTGGCTGTAACAGCAACAGCAACCGTTGAAGTTGGATCAACGGGAGAAAGGCTGTAACTGGCATGTTGGTTGCCATCAACCAGCAGCTTGAAACTTGCCGGAGAGAAATTCCTGCCCACCAATTCCACATGAAGCAAACACTGACGCGAAGTGATGACATTCGGAAAACTGAAATCGAAATCCTTGCTGACATTGCCATCCATGGCATCGCCATAATAGCTACGCCCCATGTGGTTCAGGTTTTCCGCATCAATTTCATGCACCTTGTAATCAAGAAACTCAGTGACTGTCTCAGCAGCTGCCGAGGAAGGCACATTTTCGGCAGAAATGCGTTTACCAGCGCCTAAATCAGTGGTAATGAATGCGTAGGCATAATCATCATAATAGTTTTGCACATGATTGTAACAGGAATGCGACTGATTGTACTGCCAACGCACAGGACCACGACCGTAAAAAAGAATGTAATCATTCTTATCGAACTTGCCGTCCGATTCGCCAGAAACGAAAACCGGCAATTCCTGCAAATCGTCGTAACGCGCCTCGCTGTTCAGTTCAGGCAACACGCCGCCGCCGTTATGATAGATGCGGATATTGCGCGGATCAATGCCATCGACATTGATGCCAAAAGCCGCAAGGTCGGAATAGGTAAGTTTGTAAATGCCAGTTTCTTTCAAGCCCATTTTATGCCAATTTCCTGTAGCCAAAACGGATTGTTTAGCATAAATTCCTTGAGCGAAAGCAGCTGAAGAGAAGAATGCTGTCAAAGCCAAAACGCCCAAAATAATCCGAAAAATCCTATTACTCATATTAATAAAAGCCTATTTTTCACGAAACGAAAATACAACCTTTTTATTGTAAATTGACATTTTTTGGCAGAAAAAGTTTTTTTTCAAAGAAAATGCGCGTCAATTCATAAAAATGTCGTAAAATTGCGTCCGATTTTATGCGCTTGGAAAAAATTTCATTTCAAGCGCAATATTGACAGACAAAACGAGTTATTAAAGGAACAAATTTTATCAACGATGTATAAAAAATCAGGATTCAAAGCATTAGCAATTATTGTTTTAGGAGGTCTTCTTATGACTTCTTGCTCAAAGAAAGCCTCCAGAACCACAGGTTGGGCTTACAACGATGCCAACAACGGTGGTTTTGAAGTCGCAGAAATCAACGACCAGCAAATCGGCCCCGGCTTGATAGCCATTGAAGGCGGCACCTTCGTCATGGGAGGCACCACCGACAATCTGACCCGCTCATGGGACAACGTCCCGCGCAAGGTCACAGTTCCATCATTCCTCATGGACCGCACTGAAGTCAGCAACGTTGACTATCAGGAATATATCTATTGGCTGAACCGCGTTTACGGTCAGAACTACCCACAGGTAGTGCGCAATGCCGCCCCAGATACATTGGTTTGGCGTGACCGTTTGTCATACAACGAACCAATGGTTGAAGTCTACTTCCGCCACCCGTCCTACAACGACTACCCTGTAGTCGGCGTTTCATGGGTTCAGGCCAACGACTACTGCTCATGGCGTACCGACCGCGTCAACGAGTTGATGCTCGTCGAAGCCGGTATCCTCGATTGGGATCCATCACAGCAGGATGAAGAAAACTTCAACACCGACGCTTATCTTGCAGGTCAATACACCGGCAAGGTGAAGAATGGCAAGAAAGACCTCTCCAAGGGCGATGGCGACGGTTTGCGCAACGTCCGCATGGAAGACGGTATTCTCCTTCCATCCTATCGTCTCCCCACGGAAGCCGAATGGGAATATGCCGCTGTAGGTCTGGTTGGCAATACCTCTAACGAAATCGTTGCCGAACGCAAGGTTTATCCTTGGAACGGCGATGGTCTCCGCACCGATAGCAAGAAATACTATGGCAGCTTCATGGCAAACTTCAAGAGAGGCCCTGGTGACTACATGGGTGTTGCCGGCAACCTGAACGATGGTGCCGCCCTGCCAGCTCCTGTCGGTTCATACTGGCCAAACGATTACGGCCTGTACAACATGGCTGGTAACGTTTCCGAATGGTGCCAAGACGTCTATCGTCCACTGTCATTTGAAGATGTGGCCGACTACAGCCCATTCCGTGGTAACGTGTTCACACAGAAAGCTGTTGACGAAAACGGTTTCCTCGTTCAGAAAGACTCCCTCGGCCGTATCCGCAGAGAACCTATCTCACAGGAAGAAGCTTCAAAACGTCAGAACTACCGCACCAGCTTCAACTCCAACTATGACGATGGTGACTACATGTCAGCTATCCGCAACAAGTGGAGCGACGCTCAGGAAGACCAGAGCGTATTCACAAAAGAGATGTACGAAACCGCTACCAACGACACTCCTGGCACCACACTCATCAGCGACGAATCACGCGTCTACAAAGGTGGTTCATGGGCCGATGGTCCTTACTATCTAAGCCCTGGCACACGCCGCTACCTCAATCAGAACCAGTCAGCCGCCACAATCGGTTTCCGCTGTGCCATGAACAAGGTTGGCAGTTCATTCGCAAAATGATGCTTTGAAATAGATTTTGTTAATATTATGTGGAAAAAGCCGCTTGGGGATTCTCAAGCGGCTTTTTTTCATTTGTGAAATAACAGAAAATCTATTCGTCAGCGATAATCAAACTCTTGATGCTTTCGACAATATAATGCACATCATCATCCGTAACGCAAGGACCCGACGGCAAGCAAAGACCAACTTTGAAAAGTCCTTCGCTGACACCATTGAGATATGCCGGGCAATCCTGATAGACAGGTTGCTTGTGCATAGGCTTCCAAAGCGGTCGCGCTTCAATGCCAAGGGCATCAAGCCCCATACGCATGGCTTCGACATTAGCGTTTGGTTCACATTCCGTGTGCAAATTCTCGCTTTGATGCACCACACCAGCAGCCCCACCCACAGCGCCTTGAATGGCAGCCTGATAAGCGTGCTCCTGCCCCTTCACCTTCAATGATGGGTCAAGAGTGATGGTGCAGAGCCAAAAATTGGATTTGGCCTCACCTTGTGACCAAGCCAGTTCTTCATGGATTGTTACGCCTTCAACATCTTTCAGTAATTCATTATACAATTTCTGAATGCACCTATGATGGTCTATGTGTTGTTCGGCTACCGTCATCTGGCCACGACCTATGCCGGCACAAATGTTACTCATGCGATAATTATACCCAATGGCCTCATGTTGATAATATGGATAGGCTTCACGGGCTTGTGTGGCATACCACATAATCTTGTTCTTAGCCTCGGCATCAGGGCAAATGAGAGCACCTCCACCCGATGTTGTAATCATCTTATTGCCATTGAAAGAGAGAACACCATATTTTCCAAAAGTGCCCAGCACTTGTCCGTTGTATTTCGACCCAAAGCCTTCGGCGGCATCTTCGATGACAGGAATATCGTAGCGTTCAGCGATTTCCATGATTTCATCGATGCGGTATGGCATTCCATAAAGTGCCACAGGAATAATGGCTTTCGGCTTACGCCCCGTCTTGGCAATGCGGTCCTTGATGGCTTCTTCCAGTAAAACGGGATCCATGTTCCATGAATCAGGTTCGCTGTCAATAAAGACTGGAGTTGCGCTAAGATATTTGATAGGATGCGAAGAAGCACAGAAAGTGAAACTCTGCACGCAGACTTCGTCGCCAGGACCTACGCCACAGGCGATGAGAGCCAGATGCACCGCAGCCGTGCCAGCCGACAAAGCCACCACTTCCTTGTCTTGTCCGACAAAAACCTTCAAGTCCTGCTCAAAGGCATTGACATTCGGCCCCAGAGGCACCACCCAGTTGGTGTCGAAAGCCTCCTTGATATACTTCTGTTCGATTCCATCTTCACTCATGTGAGCGAGACATAAATAGATGCGTTTAGACATATTTTGA
>JAGHSL010000272.1 GCA_018065885.1 Candidatus Limimorpha equi | reverse complement strand
TAAGGCTGTTTTTCTTGCTGATGTTACCGAAACTCGAATTGGCAATTCAGTATCAGTGTTTGTGATTATTCTTCCAGCATATTCTTTCCTTATCAAATCAAGAATGATTTTTCTTAATTGCTGCAATTTGACCTGATTCCATTCTTTTGGCGTATCAACAGATGGAATTATTGTTTGCCTATATTTCCCTGACCTTTTCATCATTTACTGCCTTTTGATAATTTCCGCTGCAAAAGTGCAACATCTGTCAAGAAAAAAGCCGACAACAAACGTTTGTAGTCGACTGTAAGCATTTGTTGTCGTTTGCTGTCGTTTTTATTGTTGATTTACAATAAAATAAAAATCACCTCCGACATAGTTGTCAAAGGTGATTTTTTTTCGCAAACCAAGAAAAATCTGTTTTTTCTCGGCTTATAGTTGGAGCTTTGGAATATGCCTTGGAGGTCGTTGTTCTTCATCAGTTGCTGCGGAGTGACTTCGTTGTTCGCCATGTAGGAACGCACGATGTGCAGACCGAAAAACTCACCCAGTCTTGCCGGTGCCTCGTTGCTGTATTCCTGCGTGAAAGGTCCGTCGGCCAAAAAGGTCATGTGCATGTCCAAGCCCGTCGAGAAAAGGCGTTGGTTGCCCACAATGTCAGCCCAGACTTCGCCCTCATTCTCTTCAGCCCATTTCATTTGTTCCTCAGAATAGCCAAGCAAAATGTTGTCGGGCAATTCGGGCGTCATTGCTTCGATGAAATACTTGATTTTTCCGGCAATCACCATCTCGTCGGAAAGGTTAGTCTGCTTGCGCCATTCGTAGATATATGCCATGTAAAGTTGCAAGGCAACATCCTTTGCCAACGTCTCCTTCACCGTGCGTTCCGACATGTAGCGCGGCATTCCAATCTGGTCATAAACCTCGTCACGATTGAGATACCAGTCCAGCGAAATAATCAGATTGTCATCAGAAACCATGACTGCCGGCGTTTCGGAATTTACACCCGAAACACAAGTAAAGACCTTTTTAGGCAACTGAATTTCAGGATAATAATAATTGAAATGCGCATAAACATCTTCTACGGTTTTCTTGACGAAATCCAAATTCGGAAAAGCGGTCTTCACCTTCTGGTAAAGGATTTTCGTGTATTCGTCCGTGGCAAAATCCTTCAGGTATTGTACCGCATTCGGGTTAGTCAAATCACCTTCAAGGAATGGGAGATAATCGCTCTGAATACGCATCAGTTCAGCCTGAAAATCAGCCGTATCCAGATTGAACAACACATCTTCATAACGGCTAAATGCCAAGTCGGTAACCGATGCAGTCTTTACATCCAGTTTTTTCTTGTAATCGGGTTTGTTGTCTTTACAACTGACGGCGCAAATCGTAATGCAAATCGCTATCAATAAACTGTTTATATGTCTCATAGAATCCTAATAATGTTGTTCAAAAAACAATGGTTTTCAGTTCTCGGTTCTCAGTCTTCAGTCGATAAATAGTTCAAAATTGTTCAAAAAGCCCAAAGTCCAAAAGTCTAAATGTCAAATTGTCCAAAGGTCTAAAAGTCCAAATGTCAAATTGTCTTATCGTCCCAACTCCTCCTAACTCCTAATTCCTAACTCCTAACTAACTCATTTCTCAGCATTTCGTAAGCCATCACGGTTGCGCGTTCAATCACGTTTTCACGCGAGTTGCCGAAATTGAAACGTTTCGAAATCACGCCATCAGGCGTAGCCACGCCCAACCAAACCGTTCCGACAGGGTTTTCTTCCGTGCCACCGCCAGGTCCTGCCACACCCGTCGAAGCCAAGCCGTAATCAGCGCCATAAACCTTCCTGACGCCTTCGGCCATGGCTTCCACAACCTGCTGACTGACCACGCCAAACTCATCAATCACTTGTTTCGGCACGCCTAAAACATTGGTTTTCGATTCAGTAGCGTAGGTCACAGCCGTGCCTTTGAAAACATCCGAACTGCCAGGAATCATCGTGATGCGATGCGCCATGTTGCCGCCCGTACAACTCTCAGCCGTGGCAAAAGTCGCGCCTTTATTAATTAATAGGTGAAAAACGACATTTTCAATCGGCACGTCATCCAGGGCAAAGACATTTTCATGAATCAATGCCGAGAGTTTTTCAGTTTCCTTATCCAAAGTCTCATGCAAGAAATCGGCATTTTCATGCCTTCCACTCAGGCGCAGACGCACCAAACCATATTGCGGCAGATAGGCAAGCGAAAGAAAATCAGGCAAATTTTCTTCCCAATCCTTGATTTTATCAGCCAAAAACGACTCACCGATGCCCGTCGTCATAATCACCCGCTTTTCGTATGGAATTGATTTGAAACGTTGCTTGAATCGTGGCAGCAGTTCATCGTTGAAAATGCCTTTCATCTCAAACGGCACACCTGGCATAAACACAAAGACGACTCCGTTTTTTTCCAACCACATGCAAGGCGCAGTTCCGTAACTGTTTTGAATATAGGTGCATGATTTTGGCAAAAAAGCCTGTCCGCGGTTGCGTTCCGACATGGTGAATCCACGTCGGTTGAAAATGGAAACGAGGTTATCGTATGCCTCTTGGCAGAAAACGAGTTCTGTTCCAAAAAACTTACAGACGGTTGGTTTTGTGATATCATCGGCAGTAGGACCTAAACCACCCGTAACCAACACAATATCTGCGTCCATGCAAGCCTCAAATGCATCAAGAATGGCATTTTCGGAATCGCCAATCGTTAGCACGGATTTCAGATTGTAGCCTGCCTCGGAAAGATGCTCGCCCAGCCAAGCAGCATTTGTGTTAATCACCTGACCAATCAGCAGTTCATCGCCAATTGATATATTTTTTACAATCACTTCTTTCATGTTTGAACAATTTCGGCAAAAATAAGGTTTTAATTCCAAAAGAATCGGAAATATCCGCTCATTTTGAAAAAAACACTACTTTTGCACTGACAAAACATATTAATATGAATCAACCTATACCTGCATCACAACTCATCCTGAACGAAGAAGGAGCCATATATCATCTGAACCTTCACCCTGACCAGATTGCCGACGACATCATCTTGGTTGGCGACCCAGCCCGCGCCGACATGGTGGCCGAATTTTTCGACAAAATCGAAGTGAAACGCCAAAACCGTGAGCTTTTCACGCGCACTGGCTATTTCAATGGCAAGAGAATCACCGTTCTGTCTACTGGCATGGGCACTGACAATCTTGATATTGTAATTAATGAACTGGATGCCTTGGCCAACATCGACTTGAAAACGAGGATGCCTAAGGAAAACCACCGCACTCTGAATCTTATAAGATTAGGCACTTCGGGAGCTTTGCAAGCAGACATTCCTGTGGAAAATAGTTTTGTGGCAACACGCTACGCCCTTGGTTTTGATGGATTAATCTATTTCTATGAGAAAAATCATGAAATTAATGAGATAGCCATAAGAGATGAATTCATTAAACAAACCGATTATCCGACGGATTTGCCAAAGCCGTATGTCGTAGAAGGTTCAAAAGAATTGTTTGACCGCTTGGGCGAAGGTTATTTTCAAGGTATTACTGCTACGGCTTCTGGTTTTTACGGACCTCAAGGACGCATGCTTCGTATGCCATTGGCTTATCCGGAGAATAATAAGAAGATTGAAAACTTTAAATATGACGATTGGCGCATCTGTAATTTCGAGATGGAATCATCAGCATTGTATGGCTTAGGCAAAATGTTAGGGCACAATTGCTTGACAATTTGTGCTGTAATAGCCAATCGTGTGACGGAAAAATTTGCCACAGATTATCATAAAAGTGTCAAAAATCTTATCACTAACACGTTGAAAAGACTTGCAAACCACTAATTTTTAAAGTTTTTTTGAAAAAAAGGGATTTCCGTAAAGAAAAAAGTCTTACTTTTGCACTCCAATTTTTAGTGAAATATTAATAGAAATCAAAAATACTAAAGTTAAAATGAAGAAAGCATTTATCACAATGTGTGCAGTCCTAATCGCCTCTGTATCAATGGCAGCAGGTCGTGTGGACTCAGTTCGTTACATGACCACAAAAGCTGGTCAGAATTGGTTTATCTCAGCAAGAGGAACAATGGATTGGTGGCAAGGCTCTGACAAAAACCCTGGTGGAAACTTTACAAAAGTTCAATGGGACAAAATGTCATTCGGCTGCAGTTTCTCTGTCGGCAAATGGATAAACCATAAAGTAGGTGTCAGATTGTCGTATGACATCAATGGCTTCAACAGTTACGTTAATGGAAGAGATTGCAATATGCCATTCCTTTACATTGGTGACGATCCACTACCATGTTCCTCGTTTGATTACAACGGCAAGCACTATGATTATTATGACACTCACGGAATGTACCATATCATGCACGCCGATTTCATGTTCAGTCCGGTTGATTTCTTCCAGGGCTATTACAATTCTAATAGGGTTTGGACTCCTGTGCTTTATTTTGGCATGGGTGCAGTTTGCACATCAGAATATTTCTTTGTTCTTAAAAGCTTCATGAAGGATGAAGGACACAACTTCGAGGTAGGATGGCAAGGAGGTTTAGACAACAATTTCCGCATCAACGATTATCTTGATTTGAACTTAAACTTCAATTGGTCAGGCCAACGTTGGACTAGCGATGCAGGGTTATATGAATATGGCAATGAAAGCATAGGCAATCATGAGAGACCAACAACAAAAAAAATTGACCACAACTATTCAGTCGGTCTGGGTCTTATCTACTACTTTGGCGGCAGAGTCTATGAACTTCCTGTTAACTGCGAAAGAGAAATGAAGGAAATGAGCCAAAGAATCAAGCATCTTGAGAATGAACTCGAAGCTACAGCAACAGCTGTTGCCGTTGTTCCAGCTCCAGCCGATACCGTTGTCATTTATAAAGATAACATTGAAGCCATCAGCTATCCTTTCTCCATCTTCTTCAACCTCGATTCATATCAGCTGATGTCAAAGAGAGACCTTGTAAACTTAAGAGAAATCGCCAATGTTGCAAAAGCTAATGGCTACAAACTTCGCCTGAGAGGTTCTTGCGACAGTGCTACTGCTAGTGCTGAATACAATCAGAAACTTTCTGAGAACCGCTGCAGAAAGATTATGATGGAACTCTTAGATATGGGTTTCCCAGAGGAAGACATCATCTTAGAACCTGTCGGCGGTGTCAAGGAACTTGAATCTACAGAATTCGATCGCCGCGTGCTCATCGATCTTATCAAGTATCACGAATAAGGTAAAAGGCTTCACATCTATATGAAAGGCTGGCAAATGTCAGCCTTTTTTTATTGTCAAATATATTGAATCTCTTTTTTCCCTATTTTTGCAAATCAAACGTTTAAAAAATGACAACATTTATCATCGCATTGGCAGTCCTCGTCTTGGGATATGCTATTTACGGAAGGATTATTGAAAGAGTGTTTCATATCCATCCCGAACAAGCTACACCTGCAATTACATTATCTGATGGAATCGACTATGTTCCCATGAAACCTTGGAAAATATACCTTATCCAGTTTCTTAACATAGCGGGTGTCGGCCCTATCATTGGAGCCATTATGGGCGCACAATTCGGAACGGCATCGTTTCTTTGGATTGTGTTGGGCAGCATTTTTGCTGGTGCTGTTCATGACTATCTTTCGGGCATGATTTCCTTGCGCGACAAAGGCTGTAGCCTCCCGGAGATTCATGGCAAGTATCTTGGTGAAGGCGTAAGGCAGATAATGCGAGTCTTTACCATGCTGATGATGATTTTGGTCGTTGTGGTTTTCGTTAATACGCCGGCCACATTGCTGAACGCTAATTTCACGCCAAATTGGAGCCCATACATTTGGCTTGCTATCATTTTGGTTTATTATATTATAGCCACACTTTTGCCTATTGATAAACTCATCGGTAAAATCTATCCGATATTCGGATTCCTCCTGATCGGCATGGCGGTTGCCATTGTTGCAGCCTTTTTCATTTACAAGCCTGAAATTCCTGAATTATGGTCCGGCTTGCAAAACCGTCATCCGGATGCTGCCAACAATCCGATTTTCCCGATGATGTTCATTTCAATAGCTTGCGGTGCCATTTCTGGTTTCCATGCCACGCAGTCGCCGCTGATGGCGCGTTGCATGACAAATGAAAGGCAAGGTCGTCCGATATTCTATGGCGCCATGATTACCGAAGGTGTCGTGGCACTGATTTGGGCTGCTGCCGCTGCCTATTTCTTCGGCCCCGACAGCCCCGTTGATGTCAGTGGAAAAAGTGGAGCAGCCATTGTAGGCATTATTGCTGACACATGGTTTACACCAATCGTTGCGGTCATTACCGTGTTGGGTGTCATTAGCGCTGCTGTTACATCAGGCGACACTGCCATGCGCTCGACACGACTCATCGTCGCCGATATTCTGAATTACGACCAAAAGCCTTTGAAAAACCGTTTGATAATAGCTATCCCCATTCTGCTCATCAGTGGAGGCATTCTGGTATTCAGCATTTCCGATAGCCGCAGCTTCCAACTTATTTGGCGCTATTTCGCATGGGCAAATCAGGTCCTTGCCACAGTAACGCTTTGGGCCATTACGGTTTATTTCGCCCAAAACAAGAAAAGACCTTGGTTTGTCGTTACCATCATTCCAGCCTTGTTTATGACAATGGTGACCGGTTGCTTCCTGTTTGTCGCCAAGGCTGCTGACGGAGGCTTCGGCTCATTCATTCCTCGTAGTGTTGGCTATGGCATTGGTGCCGCCATCACAGTGGCAGCATTAACGGCTTTCATTATCTGGAAAGTGAAAGCCGCTCGGCGCAAT
>JAGHSL010000314.1 GCA_018065885.1 Candidatus Limimorpha equi | reverse complement strand
AAAGTATATAATTACCCATTAAAATTCAGATCGACTTGTCTTTTCAGATTGCCGACCGGATTGATGCACTGCTAAAGCAGAAAGGCATATCACAGAAAGAACTGGCCAAGCTGACACAGACCTCCGAAGCCGCAGTCTCGCGCTGGCTGAGCGGCACACACAATTTCACACTCTCCACCCTCGCCAAGATTTCGGCGGTTCTGGGAGAGAAGATTATTGTGGTGGATTCGATGAACTATAGGCAACACGGAACTGTGAGTGAGGTGGCCGGAGGATAAGGTGCCGTATGGAGAAAAATAGAATAGCTGATTCTAAAAAGTAACAAATATGTCACATTACCTAATCCAATGATTCTGGTTCATCTTCTTCCTTCGGTATCGATGCATCAAATGCAAGGAACACTTCCAAGAATGCGGTTTCGGAAAAGAAATAATTTGGATTATCCACCATTTTATCTGCCATAAAGTTGAATCCGAAATTAGCATATTCTTCCATGGTCTGAATCAACATATCAACAGCCTTTCGAGCAGTTATTTCGCCTTTATCCAATGAAATAAAATCCATATCTGTTTTTGCCACTAAAGCGGTAAAAATATACTCTCGCAATTTTGGATATTGTTTTCGTCCTTTTACAGGATCAATATTTCCCCAAAATTGAATAGGGTGACCAAATGATTTCAACATTGCCGCATCTTCAACTAAAGGTCGTCTTTGATCATAATACAGACCTATGAAAAATGCGATGATAAAAATTTCATAACCAGGGCCAAGCAATTTACCTCTATCTTCTCGCATTGAAGTAGAGCCTTTCCCGTAATCGGTAAACATCTTGATGATGTTATCCTCATATCTTTTTTCCCATTGCGGGTTACGCTTTGCCCACAAATCATATAGTTTCTCAGCTGCCATAGTCTTATTTTATATGCGTTATCATTGTTTGAATGGTTGACAAATCTTTATCATTGTAATTCGGAGCTTTGCAAATCCGATAGACAGAGCATGTCAACTGATTGATTTTTTCATCATTGAGAACCTTTTCGCCAGTCAACTCATCGGTTTTCAACAAATCTTTGGTTACAATAATGCATTGCTTGTCAATTTTATCAATCACATTGTAAAACACATCTTCCTTGTAATCTTCAAAAGATGATGTCGGTGCATCGAATATCAAAGGATAATCCTGTTCGCGTTTTAAAGTCGTGATCTTAGAAATAGCAAATAAGACAGACATATACATTGTCGTCCGCATTGCGCCACCAGGGTTCGTGATTTCCGTCCCATTTTCGCTGAACAGACAGATTCTTGCCGAATCATTCACAGTCTTAATGATGCGGATGATACCATAGAAATCATTCTCATTCAACATCTCAAGATAATTATTAGCCTCTTTTTCAAGCAATCCGATAAAGGAATTGACATTCTCGTTTTTGGCCCGCTCGAAGGCTTTCATAATACGTTCAAGTGCAATATGAACATTCTGGTAGGCTTGGGTCATCGAACTTGCAGGCTGTAGTTTCGACATTTCTGTCTGAATATCTGATTTACGGCTCTCAGCCGCTGCCAGTTTCTGATTCAACTCAACTATTCGGGTTTCAGCCCTACCCTTTGCCGCAAAATATCCCTTAAAATCATTGAAATCCTTTTCTATCAAATCTTCCGTTAGATTCGTATTCACTAAGATACGTGTCCGTTCATCCTCAACATCTTGTATTTCCTTTTTCACTTTTTCCAAATCGCTTTTTCGGGCGTTGATAAAATCAATTCTATCAGAAATTTCATTGTGAATATTCGAAATTTCCGATTCGATTTCACCGCTCATCTTGATTTGCCGTGTATGTAACTCATCAACATAAGAATTTGGGAAGAACGGCTTTTCTTCATCTGCTTGGTTTTCCTTTTCCAAATGTCTTAGATATTCATTCAGTTTATCAACCATAAAATGATACGCATCGGAATCTTTTGGGGCTGGTCGTCCGCATACTTTACAAACCTCTTCATCTATCATTTCCTGCATGGTTTCCTTATTCGGAACATACCAAGGCAACGGAGCAGCACCATTCATTAAATTCTTTACAGCTTCTTTCTTTCCCTTTTCCATCGCGCGACGCTCGGTTTCTTCCTTATCGAGCTTTCGTTTCTGCTTGCTCAATTTCGACACTTTTGCCTGAAATTCATCAAGCACCTTCGGGAATGAGCGAAGAATCCAATATTCATCTAACAAACTGGTGTTGTAATCGCAACCAGATTGAGCTGTAAGCCGCGCCCTTTTATCATATAAAGATTTTAGGCGGTCCTTTATGTCTTGATACCTTTCGGAAATTTCCTGGTTTTCTTCAAGTATCTTCAATTTTTCTGAATAATCCGAAACGGCTTTTTCCTGATTCTTCAAATCCGTTCTATAATCCTGAATTTCCCTATTCACAGAAACCAACTGACTTTCAAGCTCCTTGGCTCTGTCAGAAACTTTCTTGTCATTCTTCAATTCCTGCGTGGCGGCTTTCAACGATTTTTGCTCAAAATCAGTTGTCAAAGAAACAAACCTATCAAACTGCTTGATTCCCGAAAACGTATCAACCAAAGTTTTCAAGGCTTCCGGATTATCGAAAACATTCAACTCGCTTTCACCTTTAAATAAGCAATATTTTCTGATAAGCGTTTCAAAACATTCTTCAAGCATTTTCTTACCATCAAAGGAATAACGCTCTGCACCCCTATTTCCATAACCAATGAACTGATAATTTCGTGTAACCACACTTGACTCATTGACACGCTGAAAATCAAATCTTTTGACAAGTTCCTTTTCGCCATTATGTTCAAAGACCATTGACACAGCGACTTCATCGGTTTCTCCAATTTCAAGTTCCGATTTACGCTTTTCAGAAACATGAGCTTCCTTCTTGTTTTCCGTGGTGGTATCAAACAGCCATTCCAAGGCTTCAAAAAAAGTGGTCTTTCCATCGCCATTACCGCCAATAATCAGCGTCAAGCCTTCCGACAACTCAAATTCATTTTCGTCATAATAACTGCGAAAATTCTTAATGCGTATCTTCCTGATTATCATATATTGTTTTTTAAATAATTGCTAACCTCATTATAGATTTCCTTATCCGAAGCATCCTGTTCAACCTTTTCAACAATGATTGCAACAGCATGAACAATCGGATTGTCAGAGTCTTTCGCCGATGCCACGGTATCAAAATCATCAGGATTATACTCTGCCACTTCTGATAGTCTGACATCGCTCAGCACAGCTTGTAAAATTTTATCGCTATTCGTATAGTAAGCCATAATAACTAATTGAAAATTGACAAATTATAGTGATTCAAAACATCTTCCAAAGCATTATCCGTATCGTTAAGGTTTTCAGACAAAAGGGCGAAATCCCTAACACGCCTCAATTCGCTTTCAACCAAATTCCTTTCCATGGCAAAGCACTCAGCATCGAAACAATTGTCAGGAACGACAATTAAATCGTGAATGATGGCAACATGTTTATCAGGATGAGTACGCAAAACCCTACCACGACGCTGAATAAACTGGCGAGGATTACCCGTACTGGCACAAAATATGGCCAATTCGCTTCGCGGCACATCAACACCTTCATCCAAGCATTTCATTGAAGTAAGGACATCAATATCACCCTTTGCAAAACCCTCAAGCATATCGTCACGGTCGGTTGAATCGGAAGTGAATTGCCTCACAATAATATGAGGATTCATATCGCGCACAATCCGCGTATAGTCATCAATTAAATGCAGGGTGTCCTCATCATCTTCGATTGTGTCCGACCTATCAAAAATATCAGCAGATTGGTCATCAGGCCTATTGCCTTCGGGGACATAGACAAGCGTATATTTCAGATTGCCTTTTTCCAAAAACCGATTTCGGACTATTTCCTCAAATACGTCCTTCTTGTTTGCCGCCTTATGAATGATTCGTTTCCGTTTCAGCAAAAGCCTTTTCAGAATCTCCTGACTGTCTTCATCCATTCGCCCTGAAAGTCTGACTATCTGCTTCGATATATCGTTATAATCCTGCATCTCGCATCTTGTAAGTTTCACGATATGAGGATAATAGCAATAACGGCACAAAGCACCTTTCTCAATGGCTTCTGCCATTGAATACTCAAAAGTATAGTTTTCCTCGCTTCCGAAAAACGACATCAACATCTGATTTCCGACATCGTCAAACTGACGGTTAGGCGTAGCTGACAGGCCAATACGACGAGCATACTTAATGTCTTTCAATCGGCTTGCCATTTGTCCGCCGCCCATATTGTGCGCTTCATCAGCAATGAGCAACAGTTTGTCTTTAGGAAACTGATTAAGTTCAAGAAAAACATTGGAACGCACGTATGAAGCGTATGTAGCAATAATAATATACGACAGTTTATTGTCAGAACTTGACATTTCCTGCATCCGCAAGCCTGCAATTGCTGATTTCCATCCACTATACTTTGAGCAGACTTTTATGACATTTGAAAACTTGAATTTTTCACACTCCACTTCCCATTGCTCCACCAACGTAATGGTTGGCACAAGAATCAAAGCCTTGTAATAGCCCCGACGATTGTATATCTCTAACAGGCAATTCAAAGAAGTGATTGTTTTGCCGGTTCCCGTCGCCATAGCAAACAACCCTTTCTGTTTGTTTCCTTTCCAGTTCTCAAAAGCCTGTTTCTGGTAATCCCTTGGCCCTGACGGATACGGAAACGATGGGGTATCTCTCTTAACTTCAACAGGTTCTTCTCTTTCCCTTATTTTCTCCACAATAAGTTCAACACGGCTTTTGGCCTTATCCAAAGCCTTCAGCACCGATTTTGGCAATGCTTTTGATCGGTCTTGCTTGATGAACTCGTATTCCTTATTCAGAAGGTCATCAATAGATTTATCAGGAAAAGACTTTACAATTCGTGTCTTGACATCTTCGGCAGCAACATAAACGACAGCATCATTCCTGCCATTGAAAACATCATCGAAGTCTTCGCATTGGGATTCAATTTTTGCAACAGCTATGTCACCATCCCAACTGCATGATGCTGTCAGGCTTTCTATATTATCGACAAGTGCTGTACGAGAAAATTGCACGAGCCATCAAAACAGACCTTATTAATACCATCGCAAAACAGCCCTGATTTCGTATGCGATATGCCAACGCCCTCTTTTGGAGCTATTATCTTGACATCCAAACGGTTATTCCGAATTAACCACGAAAGACACTCAAAGAAATGCTGGTCTCGCTCCGATAAAGTATGTTTTATCTGCTCAATGTTTGACAAATCGAAAAACGAGATTTCCTTATCCGAAAAGCCTTTGGCAATTGCATCTTTGTCTTGTTCCGTTAAGACATCATTTATTAGCAAGCGCATTTTTCCGCCACCATACAGAAACGCCGCGAAACCATCTGCCAAAACACTTATTGCAGATGACGAGAAAAAGCCCAACATCAAATCAAACTGAGTTGCATTGCACAAACATTCAGAAAAGAAACCTATCGGTTCCCATTCAGTGCGCGACTTGAAGCGACGATGAAGCGGATATGTGACGTCTTTGAGCATGGTTAATCAACCAATGTTGGCAAAATAGCTTGCCTAAGATTTTTATCATTAAACCCTGTTGAACTGCACCATCTACTACCAATTGTCAAGAAATATGGTTTCCAAAATTTTTCCTGCGAATCTCGAACCGCCGCCTGATAATATTTATTATGTTTTATTTCTTCATACATAGCTTTTTCCAAAAAATTTGACAAGATAAAATCTATTCCCAGCACGATGTCCATTGGAGGAAAACCATATCTTGGAACTGGCAACAACAATACATCACCAAGATTCACATTATCCATCATTTTTCCGCCATAAGTCAAATGAAAACAAGGATGAATTACTGTTGAACTTGCACACAAATCATAATCTAAGTGCCATGCTGATTTAACTTTTTTATCTTGTGCCAATCCTTCTATTAAAAAACTAAAATTATAGCCAGTCCACGGAAAACAAGAAAATTTACCATCTATTTGATTTTGAGGGACGGAAACATTAAGAGTAATTGTTAATGATTTAACACCATTTGGACGAGTATTTCTTGGAACGATTGGAATTCTAAGTTCCAATTTGTCAACATTATAACCATTTTTATTCCTAATTGTTGTAATTGCATTGTTTAAAGGATACAAGTCGCCACATATCTCTTTATCACTAAGGATCTGACTTATTTGTTTAATATCTGTCATAATGTTTGGCATATCCATTTATTTTTGGGGTTTGTAAAAAATCTTCAAATCATTATATCTTTCCTTCTCAATATCAGCAAGTCGTTTCCAGACATCAATATTTGTCCTATTTAAAGCCGCTTCTATTGAAACATATTCGGATTCTTGCCAAGGATATAAATTATCTTGACCCTCTATAAGAAGCCCATCAATTGTATCTATTGGCTTATTTAAAGCCTTGCAAACTGTCCAAAATTCATCGCTATCAGCTTTGTCCAGTCTATTTGCAGCAATCAGACCTGATAAATGCAATGCTTCTTTTATCAAAGTCACCCTATCTGACGCAGAAATTGAACGAACACGCACATCTGAATTTATTGCGTTTTTCCACCATTTTTCGACCATGCTCATCCACCATCTATTCCATCCTGAAGCAAAAACGCCATTATACCGAGCTACCTTTAATTGTTCCAAAACAGAATTCCAATCATTCGATTTTTCACGGTCAACACCAAGTCGAGCCGCTAATACTTCTTCATTGATAAGAAGTCCTTGTTTGTTGATAAATTCATCAAGAATAAACCTTGCTTTGACATGGACAGGTTGCTCCCTAATAGATTCTATTTCTGAGACAAATCGGCTATCAACATTACTTAAATTAACATTAAAAATGCTTTCAATTGTTTCCGTTCCCAATCTGTTGTAGCCATTTGCCAAAGCCAACATTTGTCGTCTATATTCAGGAAAGTCTTCGTCTTCTATGCTATTTTTATCAATACATATATCGAACAAGTCTCTTCCCGAGTTTTCCATAAGTTTTTCAATATTCTCATTTGCAGAGAAAAGTACAATGGGAAAACTATCAAGTACCCCCTCTTTTTGTCTTGTTCGGATTTCTTGTGCAATAGATGTACCTCTAAATTTCGCTCTTTTACCATTTTCATTAGGGAAGTCATCTAACTTTAAATCCAATATCAAACCATCTATTTTCCTCTGATTGGAAAAACAATCAAACTGAAGTTCCCAAGAATCTTTTGGACGATACACTTCTATTTTAAAAACATTGTCCTCAAACCATTTAATCTTTTTGGAAGGGTCTACATCATCATCAATATAAATAAATTTCAACATAATACTATTGTTTAGGTATTGTTATTTTTATACAAGTCGAAAAACCATTATCCGGAGCATCAATGATTATAGAACCATTATACGATAAAATAATATCTTTCACAATTTTTAATCCCAGACCAGTTCCTATTAATTGCTCATCATTTGGAGCATCGAAACTTGCTGGTGTAGAAGTCGAGAAAAACGCATTAAACACGCGTTTTTGATTCTCTTTTGGAATACCATCTCCATTATCTTGAAAACGCAAAAAAACACTATGATCCTCAATACCGACCTCGACTAAAATACGGCCTAACACATTAGCTCTTTTTATTGCTTTTTTTGCATTAGTATACAAGTTGAACAAAATAGAATTCCATTCTGACCTATGCATTGCAACCGTTTCTACATCATAGTCTCGCGGATCAACGTCAAAATGAATCATATTTTGTTCACTATCATTTTTTATCGTTTTCTTAAACTGATCAAGAACGGCTAACAAGTCAACAGGTTTCTTTTCTCTATTCGTATTCTCTGAAATTGTAGAACTAAAATATTTCGTATAGTCAAACAAACAATCGAAATCCACTTTGATCGAATTCACGACAGATAAAATACTTTCATCCTGAATAATTTCACGCAATTTTGAAATACATCCATAGACCGATGGCCTAAATTGCTTTATTTCATGAGTAAATTCGCCAATTGTCAAGCCAAGTCCCGCTAAAACACGCAACATTCCGGCCTCTTCAATTAGTTCGGATAAATGTTGAATTATCTCATGACCTTTCTTATTGTTTTCCTTATCTTCTGTGCTTTGATCAGTGTTATCCTTTTGGGTTTTCTTATCAAGTAATTGTTTTAGTTCATCAAACATCTCTTGAGTAGAACGAGCCTTCGCATCCGAATCACGAGTAGGGTCGTCCTTATCGAATTCATCTTTGAAAGCAGTAATTTTTTCTGCAATTCTTCCTCTAGCAGCAACTAAGGATTTATTGACAAAATCTGACAATTGTCTAAACGCATCGTTTTCCAGCAGACCTTCACGGCTAGATGTTTCCTCAAACATCTCCCCTTTAGAATCAACAATTTCGACAAAACCAAATAAATTCTTATTACTCAGAGGAACATTCACTACTCCCGATTCACTACTCCAACGTCTATCTATATTTGTCCAATCATCAGTAGCCTCACCATAAGGAAGCACTCGAAATCCATTTCGATACAATCTGACACCACTTGCCGTTTTAGAAAGCTCTTGAATTTTATTCAAATCAACGCTTGAAATTTTATCCTTATAATATTGAGGTCTGTTATAAATGAAGTAATGTATTTTAAAATACACATCCTTCAAATCATCATATTTCTTTTGATCCTTTGAAAAATCAATGGAAATCACATCATTAATTTCCAATGTTTCACTTTTTATTGATACAATTCCACAATGATTTTCATCAATCAGACCTTCAAATACGGCCAAAGATTTATCAAATATTGATATCTTATCGTTTATCAACGGGAATTTCGCATCCCCAATTATTTGATTGAAATTGACCTTGAATGAAGCCTCATTTTGCACAGCTAAGTTATTCGACCTACTCCTGTCAGATAAATAATCAGGTTGAAACAAGTCCAGAACATATCTGTACACTCTTTTAATAGCAGCTTCTGTCCATTTTTCCCTAAGATTCTTGATAATCAGAGTAGTACCTTCCTTTTTCTGCTTGTCAATAATTTCGACAGGAAATTTAATTGATGATAAATCTTTGTCAATTGAATACAAATCCCAATCAATTTCAATCTTTATAGCAGATTTAAAATCCTTTGTCTGCGTAATGATAATAAGTTTTCGTCCTAATCTTTGAGCAGCAAAACGGCCAATACCTTTTTTACCTGCTTTAGTTCTATTAAATCTCATCGATGAGGGATTATGGATCTTATCAGTAGATGAAATTCGCATAAAACCATTTATCAACTGATGACTTGTCATCCCAACACCATTATCAGAAATAATCAAATCGCCTCCAGCTTTAGCTGCTTCAATAAAATCCACATCAACGACTGTTGCATCAGCATCATAAGAGTTCTTGATTAATTCTGAAACAGCAGTTTCTGCTCTACCTACTAATTCAAGTCCTAATCGTTGAATTAAACCAGCGTCAACAGAAAAACCAACTTCATTATCAATATCATTCACATTCATATAAAACAATTAGCACATTTAATTTCATCATCATCAAACACATTAATCAACAAATTATCTTCTGGCTTTTTCTCTCTCATTTTTGCAATTTGTTCAAGTTTAATCTGTTTAATTCTTTCTGGTTTTATCAAATCAGACAATGATTCATCTTGAATCCAAGTATACCCATCTTTTTCATAACCCATCGCTTTTTGAAACAAATCAGGATGCTGTTCATAAAGCCATATCCATTCTATCCTTTGCTGAAAGAAACAAAAATAACATCCTGAACGGCTTCTACAATATTGTCCGACTTTGCCATCGACTTCAAAATCTATCTTATTATAATATGCAGGAACACCTACGCCACTTTCATAAAGTATGCGGAAAATATCCTCTTTCACAAGGACATCTTCATTATCAAGCAACGGGAAATCATCAAGTTTCCCGACAGGATAATCCGTATAATTCTTCAAAAAAACAAAAACGGCATGGTTAAAGGTCTTAACATCAACATCAAGCAAAACATTGAGTTTTTTTGAATAATAAAAAGACTTTGTTATTGGTGTTGTCAAAAACCGACTTGCTTCTTGTAAGGTTTCCTCATCTGCGACCGACGCATAACATTCATAAAACCTATCTTGATTATCATTCCCCAAAACTTCGTTTATCACATCTATACTCCAAATATTCCTACGAAATGGAAATATGGCTTGAATGTTAGGCTTGGTAGAGACATAACCATCACGATCTTCATCACCACGGATTCCAACGTATGATATAGTTGGATCATCTCCAACATACTCCTCAAAGACAGCCAACTTCATCTTTTGCGTACACCAACGGGATTGAACAGATGGCAAATAACCACGACTTATCTTCAAAAAATGGTCAAATGGTGTTGGCTCTGTACTACCCTCTGCTGCTTTTAGCACCTTTATATGGCCGAGGTACGACTGGAGATTTTTTATCAGATTCTCCGTCTCAGCCAATTCACATTTTGTGTCACAAGTATAAAAATCAATATTAAGCTGTGGATACTTATCTCTCAGATAAATAGCCAAAGCAGCACTATCTTTACCGCCAGAAATACCAAGTAAATGTCTAACCTTTTCACTCATTTCAGTTTCTTTTCTATTATTTTAATCAACGCCGCCATGTTAACAGAATCATCTGCCGAGAGCAATGCTTCCAACTTAGTTTCAAGATCCGCCACATCCGATTCCTTTTCCTTTGGCACAACGACTTGTTTTGTTATCGCATCTTTCTTATTTTGAGTTATATGAAGTCTTACTACCGAATCATCAGTTGATGTGTGCATTTCCACGTAATCATCAAGCTGAAACAATTTATCTTGCAAAGATACAAACAAAAATGTTTTATCGCTATCTTTAATATCCGACAATTGTTTGTTTAAAATGACATAGCAAACTGATTCTATCCATGATTTTCGGTCAGTATACTTTCCAATAAGGCGGGAATAGAAATTTCGGACAGTCATCGGCATCAAATCGACCTTCACTAATTTATATCGCCTATCAATTATGGATTTGTACTCGGTGAAATCAGTTTGTTCAATTTTAAGTATAGAAAGTATTTTCCTTTCTATAGTCAAAACAAAATCATCATAGCAATTCCGCAAATCGCGTATCGCTTCCTGTATCACAGAAACAAACCCATCAATAGCCTCTGGATTTTGCGTTATAACTATTTCCCTAAAACCAAGTTCTTCTGGCAAAGTCTCGAAAAACGTTTTTTCAGGATCGGTAGCACGAGCAATTACATCTCTGAATTTTCTTGCATTAGTTGACAGGTCTTTCGTCGTTTTTGCATAATTATTAAGCATGTGATTATAGAATATGAAAAACGGCTTTATCGTTTCAATAAATGATGAAGAATTGATCTGCGTATCTTTCAAATTAATAGCTTCACGATATTTTTCAAAAAAAGCATACTTAACACCATCAACACTAAATGCCTTTATCGAAAAACTATTAGGCGTTTTTTGAAGAAGATCCAGTATATCTTTATTAAAATTCGGGACGAAAGTATCTCCAGAATACAAAGCAAAATCATCCTTTTTCGCTATTAGAAAAGTAGGTAACCAACAATCTATCAAGCCTTGTTTCAAACGAAACGGCGGTTCTTGTAAAATCTTAATCAATTCGCCTATTTTTTTCTGTTTAGAAGCCGTTGACTGCAAGAATGATTCACAAGCCTCCCATAGTGCTTTGAAACTTTCTTCCTTAGGTTCGTACAGAGCTATAACTCCATCTTCTTCACGATGTATGCCTGTACCTTTCAACAAAGTCATATATATGGTCTTTTCTGGAGGAAAATTTCCCTTATCTAGACCTATGTCTTCGACATTCTGGTTTTCCAGCAAATCCATCACAAAATTACGGCGAGCCGATGAATTATTGCCGCTGAGTTTCTGCTTGTTCACCAATTCATTTTTAAATGTTGGTGTTGAATAATAGATTTTATCAGAAATATGGGAAATAAACCTCGATAGTTTATTCTGATTATTGCGTTCAACAACCTCACCATTAAAAATCCACTCCACATTATCGGAATAAATACTATCTAGGACAATTCTATTCAATACAGATTGTTCGTATCCAATTTGATTATTTATTTCCCGATTGGCAACTTTATCATTCACATCAGCAACATAACAATCCCTAACCCAATTAAGTTTGTCTATTTCAAATATATGCTCAATAATCTGATCACTATTTTTAAACAGGCAATACTCGATTGCAACATTCGTTTGCTGTAAACAGAACTGCTTTACTCTGTCATACTCCTTACTTGGAACAAAAAGCAGATTTATGAAACCATCAGTTTCACCGTAAACGACTTTTGTCAGCGGATTGCTTGAAATATGGTACTCAAAATATCTTGGGGTTCCCGTATGATAATAATGAGCATTCGCAATAGAAATCTTGAAATTAAAATATTGTCTGAGTTTCTCAACAAAATCCTTAGACGGTTTACATTCAATTGCAGCATTATACAAGCCAGCCTCTATATTGACATCAGTTCCGTCAAACAATATGTATTTTGATTTGTAATTTGCGAATCGAATTATTTTTTCATTTTTCAATCGTTTAATCAAATAATCGGCATTACATATTCCCATCGCATTTTGAGCATATTCCGACAGAAAAACATCATCAACCGTCATTGAAGGTTTAGCAAAAAGATTCAGTAATCCTATGACTTTTATCAGAGCGACCGAATTACAAATATCTGCATCCGACATATTCATTCCTTCGACACGTCCAATAGCCGTTCTCATCGCTAGCCAAGCCGAAGAGTCTTCATTTACCTCACTCAGATAAAAATGAAAATTGTAGACGATGTAGTCATATATCAAAGCAAGATGGAAAAGATGATTTTCTGATGCAACGAAATTTGAAATTGAGCCCTCCCCCGTAGCATCAAGAAAAGTGAATAGCGAACGCTCATTCTGTCCATATTTCTGATTTGCCAAGGTAAACACATAAGCAGAAAAAACATCCAATGGTGTTAGTGCTTTTGCGACAGACATTTGCAGTTCCTTATCTACAAATCCTGACTCAACTGCCAATTGATAAAGTCTATTCACTGAATTCAATTCTAATTGGTCAATTTTAGCAGACAACCTAGTTGTGGCTAAATTCAACAATTGTTCTATTGGTTCCTTAAAAACGACATCTTGGATTCTGCCTTTCACTTTAGTCCATTCCTGACGTTGTTCTACTTTTAAATCTTTTGCATATGCGCCAAATCCCTGATGCAAAGTTGAAAGAAACAGAATGTTCTTATCAGAATCATTTACATATTCGCAGAACTGCTGCAAAAAATACATTTCTTTTTCAGGATTGTTTTTTGCCGCATGTTCAAGTATTTTCCCAAATTCATCAACGACAACAACAAGAAACTTGTTGTTTTTTTGGACTTCTTGATAATAAGACTCAAACAAATCAAAAAAGTTTTTCCCTCCAGACACAACATTACTGATACGCTTGAACACAACATCCACAAAAGGCGCATAGTCACCAACAATATTCAAAAATTCAAAATCCGAGAAGGAATTAAACTGTCCTTTATAATTGAATAAATCTTGCTGACCCGTATTTTTCAAACAATTTTCAAATGCCAGAAGAAAGCTCGACTTACCAGTTCCGTACGAACCGACAAGACAAAATGAATGTACTCCAGTAATAAAGCCATTGACTATCTTTCCAACCGCTTGATGAGCATTTGCGGTAACAATATAATTCAAAGTCTTATTGCTATCGAGTTCTATATTGATTGACGGTGAGTATTTCATTTCTACCTATTATTATAGTACATATTCAGAATTTCAGTTTTATCCAAATTCTCACTAATTGTAAACAACAGTTCACCAGCCACATTGCTAAAAGAAATACTTGGATCGATTTTGTTTAACTGGCGAAATATCTCATACAAATCATTCTGCGTAAGACAAAACTGCAAACCGAGATTCAACAATTTATCGAAGTCAACAATTGTCTCATCTCCAGCAACATCTTTTACGGCATAAAGGAAAATTATTGGATTTAGATCCGCTTTTGTCTTATAATTAAAGCCATAAGAATCATCATCTATTTTACTTATCAAATTTAAATCAAGCAGAATTGCCGTAAAATCCTCGTAGGTTTTACCATCTGGAACAACATAGTTTTTCAAAAGCACACCTATATCCCTAGTAATAGTAGTCTCATTGTATTGTATTCCAGCAAATGCGTGGTCATCAATCTTTCTTTTAATAAACGACTGAATATTAGCCTTTGTAAAAGTTTGTCTTTCTTTGTGAAGATTTAAGAAGACCTGTTTATATAGTACAGCATATCCAGTAGACAACAATAGATAATGAAGCAACCACAAAGTATTTACATCCTCCAAATACGGGTCACAGCCATTATCACCAAAAATGTAATGTCCAATATCGGTAATTTCCCCTCTACTATCAATTATTCCAAAAGCTCTTAGCCAGTAACGAATTGATGCAACCATATTCTTGCCAACACCCAGCTCAACAACTGCATCATTATCATTAAAAGCTCTGCCTGCAGTGACAAAATCATAACCCTTCTTTAGCCAAAGGCTCTTACAATGAAACGTTTCGTGTCCTGAAAACGTGCAATTTACTCCCATAATACTAATAAAAAACGCTTCAAAATTACACATTTATTTCATATTATGTTTATTATATGGTAATTAAAGCAAAAAAATCAGGCAGCCCCAAATTACGGATGGCGGATGGCCTTTTTCCAGTTGGGACTGCCTTACTGCTTAATAGTTTGTTTTTGGAGCAATCAAGTTAAGCAGAGAAAACAAAGTAACGGTTAAGCCGACAGACCTCCTTCTTCGGTGGGTTGAAGGGGTTCGTCAGTGGCTTCATCCTTGGCAGCGGCTTTCTTGCGGCCACGGTGCAGACTGGCCGTGACATTGGCCGACTCAACGACTTGGCACACCATGGTGTAGAACTCGGAGTAACTGCCTCCCTTTGCTGTATCCATTACATGGAAGTATGGAATCAGCTCGGAGTTCAGCTTTACGAGAATCTGGCCTTTGAG
>JAGHSL010000110.1 GCA_018065885.1 Candidatus Limimorpha equi | reverse complement strand
GCCACTTTCGCCATCACGCCGGCAAAAATCGGTATCCCATACAATGCTTCCGGCATCATGCACTTTATCAATCAATTGGGAATCAACAAGGCGCGAGAAATGTTCTTCACAGGAACACCTATCACTGCACAAGATGCCTTGAATGTCGGTTTTGTCAACCAGATTGCGCCCGCCGACCAGCTTGAACAACTGCTCGAAGAAAAGTTCCTCAACCCGTTGCGCCGCAATTCGATTTTATCCATCAGTGCCATCAAGCGGCAGTTCCGCATCCTCAGCAAGGCAGCCACAGTCATCTCATCTGAAAGTTTTGAGCGCATAAATGCTTACCGTTCAAAGGTTTTCAATGGTGCCGATTACCGCGAAGGCATTAATTCCTTCATCGAAAAACGCGACCCTGTCTATAAAGGTAAGGCTTGTGATTTGGATAATAACGAAGGAAAATATTGAAGCACTGTCAAGCTCGTTGAGCCTGTCGGAATGAGACAATAAATTTCCCAGATGTTTTCGTCTCTTCGACAAACTCAGGGAGCGATAGGAAGAGAGGAAAATAAACCACACATTTTATAAATTGAAGTTTATTTCTCCAAGTTTTTATATCTTTGCGCATCAATTTACGAACTTAAAATTATAAAACTATGGCAGTAATACAAATGACTGACGACCAGTTTGAAGAAGTCGTCCTGAAATCGGAACTCCCTGTAATGGTTGACTTTGGCGCTACTTGGTGTGGCCCTTGCAAGAAGGTTGAACCTATCGTGGAGGAAATCTCTGAAGAATACGCTGGCAAGATGATTGCCGTGAAATGCGATGTCGAGGATTGCAACGGAACAGCCGCTAAATACGGCATCATGAACATACCGTCGGTCCTTTATTTCAAAGGCGGTCAGGTCGTTGACAAGAATGTTGGCGCCGCTCCGAAGAAAGTTTTCGTCGAGAAACTCGAGAAATTGTTCTAAACCATTAATAGGCAGAACGCAACGCTGTACGAAGCCGTCATTCCGGGCTTGACCCGGAATCTCCTGCGCTTAAAAGACTATGTTAGAATGGGATTCCCGTGCGAGTTAGTCGTAGAGCGAAGGAGATTCCCGCCTTCGCGGGAATGACGGCTTCGCGTGGGGTTGAGGGTTTAAATTAGGTATACACTCGATGACGGATTTTTCCATCGATAGGAACCATTTGACGCAATTCGGCAGTCTGGAGTTTTTGGCACGACAGATTGTCGAAGGTTTCATTACAGGGCTGCACAAAAGTCCTTTCCATGGTTTTTCGGTGGAATTTGCCGAGCACCGGCTTTACAATTCTGGCGAACCGATCCGTCATATCGACTGGAAACTCTATGGCCGTACCGAAAAACTTTTCGTTAAACGCTACGAAGAGGAGACCAACTTGCGCTGTCAGTTGGTCATTGACCAAAGTTCGAGCATGTGTTTTCCGGTGCGACAAAAGATTGATTTCGAGCATCCTAACAAATTGTTTTTCTCTGTCTATGCTGCAGCATCCTTGATGGAACTGATGCGCCGCCAGCGCGATGCAGTCGGCTTGGATTTGTTTGACGAGACCATCGCTTTTCACGAAGCTGCTAAGTCTTCTGCCGTACACAACAAACTTGTCTACAGTCAGTTGGAAGGCTTGATTGAAAACTTCGACAAGACCAAAGCCAAGACGACGTCTACGGTGCAATGCCTGCATCAGATTGCCGAAATGACGCATCGACGCAGCCTCGTGGTGATTTTCACCGACATGCTCGACAACATGGAGGATTTCAACAAGATGTTCGATGCTTTGGAACACCTAAAATATAATAAGCACGAGGTGATTTTGTTCCATGTTTACGATGGCGACTTGGAGCAGGACCTTGATTTTGAAAATCGCCCGTATCGTTTTGTCGATTTGGAGTCGGGCGAGACCTTGAAACTCAATCCCGTTGAGGTCCAGGAGACATACAGAAGACTGATGGCCGAGCGCAAGGAAGCCATTCTGCGGCATTGCTATCAGTATCAAATCGATTATGTGGAGGCTGATATCAATAAGGATTACAACCAGATTCTTACCAGCTATCTTATCAAGCGCAGCAAAATGGGTTGAGGTTTTTGAAAAAGCCTTATCTTTGTCCGAAATTTTTTGGAAATGGACGACACTTTATATTACGATATTTTTGAAAAGAACCTTCGCAATGAGTTGGTTCGTGTTTGCACCATAGCAAATGAATTGACTGGCAATTTGTTACGTTCTGATGATATTGATGCGAAATGGAAAGATTTTGCTCCTGATTATATGGCCGATGCCATGAAACTCATCACTGATTATCCGACTGTCTCGGTGGCGTGGGCTGGCTACATGGGCATGGCGATTGCCAAATGGTGGGATCAGGATTGGGCTGTTTTAGGAGCTTGGCCTTATGCAAAACTCTTGGGTAAACGTGGTTTCGATGATATGGATGAGCATATTGTGCGCGACATATTAGGCATCAGATTAGAGACACCTGAAGCGGAAAAGATTGAGGAGCTGATGCGCCA
>JAGHSL010000332.1 GCA_018065885.1 Candidatus Limimorpha equi | reverse complement strand
AGCACATCACCGCTTCCGGCTGTGGCCATTCCTGGATTTCCAGTCGTGTTGAAGAAACAAGAACCATTGGGAAAAGTGATGGATGTGTTAGCACCTTTCAGCACGATAATCAGATTGTTACGCACCGACATTTCACGTTGTTTTTCAAGTCTCTCAAACGACGAACTGAACTTCGTTCCAGCCAAACGCTCAAACTCTTTTGGATGAGGCGTGAGAATGGTCTTTGCAGGCAAAAACGGAATCCAAGTCGGGTTTTCCGAAAGAATGTTCAAGGCATCGGCATCCATAACCAAAGGCACTTTCACCTCTTGAATCAAGCGTTTCAAAGCGCATGCAGTTTCATCCGATTTACCCAAGCCTGGACCTACGCCAACAGCATTATAAGCCTGCAAATCACCGAAATGGCTAAAGCAAACATCCGATTCATCTGCATCGACAATGGCCTCCGGAACGGTGGTCTGCAATGGCAAAACAGCTTTTTGCGGCAAATGCACACTCAGCAGACCGACACCCGAACGCAAGCACGATTTGGCACTCAGCAAGGCGGCTCCCGTCATTTGTGCCGAACCTGCAATCAACAAAGCGTGTCCGTAAGTGCCTTTGTGCGAAAATTTCGTCCTGACATGCAATATCGGTTTCACCATATCCTTTAAAACCAAAAAGTTAGGCGTTGCGACTTCGTCAATATATTTGGGATGCAGGTTGATGTTCAGTATCTCAAAGCGACCGACATACGGATCATTTTCAGGCATCAGGAAAGCCAGTTTCGGGAACTGGAAACTGAGCGTGTAATCGGCTTTGAAAATGAATCCCAAGGCACTGGGTTGGTCGGCAAACAGGCCGCTTGGAATGTCGATGGCAATCCTAATGGCGTGACTTTGATTTAGACACGAAATCAAATCGGCGGTCATGCCCTGCGGCGGACGGTTCAACCCGGAACCGAAAATAGCATCAACGATAATGTCGTTGTCGTTGATGGGCGGAAAATCGTCTTCCGACATGATGTCGAACATTGGGACTTTGGTCTCGTTCAGCAGGCGGTAATAATTCACCTCGCAATCGTGGCTCATCTTGTCGGAATAGCGCACCATAAACACCTGTAGAACAATGTCTTGCTCATAAAGCAAGCGAGCGACCACAAGGCCATCTCCCCCATTGTTGCCCATGCCACAGAAAATCCGAATCACTTTTTCGCGCGAGACTCGGCGGTAAAGCCATTCAAAGACCTTTGTGGCAGCGCGTTCCATCAAATCGACCGATTCAATCGGCTCATTTTCAATCGTATATCTATCCGCTTCGCGGATTTGTTCTACAGAGAGGATTTTCATAAAGCTTAATAATATTCGATTTTTCTAAAAGACATTGAATTATAGGCATTTGTAGCAGAATGTATGTCAATATATACAATACAATTGCCTTTTTCATCATAATAATATCTCGTATCATAATTTGGTTTCAGATTATCATCAAAAAATGTCTCTTTTGATCTTACCAACCGACCATAAGCATCGTATTCCCATATCTTTTTGCTTCGTTTGACATTTAAATCTCTCAATATAGCATACGATTCAGTATAATCTTCTTCCGTTTTTCTTCCCAAATTGTCATACTGATACTTGCAAATACCTATTGGGATAGTGTCATCATTCTTATATTGTACGGTTCTCAACAATCTATCTTGATTATCACGCTCAAATACATAAGTTTTCGTGCCATAATTATCTTTATCAATTTTTTTAATTATGCTGCCATTTTCATTCCTAAAATACTGAATATCACGAATATACTTTCTTCTATGTTTACAAGTTTCATTCCGGCTATCAGTCGCGACTTCCTCGTAATCAAAGTCTAAGTTTATATATTTTTCCTTAACCTTTTGATTCATACTGATAACACTATCATTTTCATCATAAACATAGTGAGTTTTTTTAATCCTTTTAAAATTCTTGTCCTTACAACAGGAATAAATCTCATTTCCCTTTGAATCATATTCAATCACTAACAAACATGTACCTTTACATATCAACTTCCTCCTCCGTCCCTGTTCATCAAATTTATATTGTTCACAAAAAACAAGATTACCTGCTTCATTATAATATGTTTCTTCAATAACATTTCCTTGCTTATCGTAGACTGTAACTCTTTCTTCAAGTCTTTTTTTCTCTCTTTCCACAAGCCCTTTTTCATCATATTCATAAGTCGTTATTACATCAGGCATTCCATTAATTCTTTTAATTTTCTCAGTTATTCGTCCCTGATTATCATATTGATAGATCATACACGCCCCATCGAAAGGACTAATAAAAAAGCCTGACGAATCAAATTCCCGATAAATCGTTTTGATTGTGTTTGTTTCGTTTTCTAAACTGTTGGCAAGACAACACAATTTATCAAAATCCAAATCACAATTTTGAAACAAGCTCCAAATTGTATCATAATCAATTGAATCTCCAAGAACGAAAAGGCAATTCACTTCTTTCAGCGACTTAACCTTTCCTTTCAAATTCATTTTTTCCCAGTCGGTTTTTATCTGGGCGACCGAATTTGCTGCAAAAAGAGGCAGCAAGCAAGCAATAATGAGTAATTTCTTTTTCATAGTCTGATAGGATATTTAACCTAATGTTCGTCGAGCATTTCTTCGGGGATGATGCTTTTGATGGCTTCCGCAATGATATTCAGCATTTTCTCGCGGAAATAGTCTTTGCGCACGAACAGCGAAACGATGCGGTAAGGTTCGGGATTGACCAAAGGACGGATGTGTTTCACGGACGACTCGCGCAAAAGCTTGATATGCAGTTCAGGGATAGCCATATAACCGCCGTTTTCATCCACAATCATCATCAAGGTCGGGATGTTGCCCGCTTCGTAAATGGAGGAATGTTCGACAACCTCGTCGCAGATTTCGGGCGACTGGAACTGCAAGCTCACATCTTCCTTCATGCCCCAAAGATGTTCGCGCGGCATAGTCTGAAAATCAAGCGATTCCTCGTAATATAAGGGCGATTTCGGCGACACGTATGCCATATATTTCTCCTTAAACAGAGGGATTTCAAGCAAAGTGTCGGGCTTGCGCGGCTCCGACATGATGGCGACATCGATTTCGGCCTGTTCCAGTTTCCTGATGATTTCGTCACGCATCATCTCGGAAGCATGAATAGTGACCGCCGGATAATGGTCGTGCAGATATTTGAACAGTTTCGGCGTGATGTAAGGAGCAATCGTCGCGCTGATGGCCATGTTGATTTCGCCCGTATTGCGCTGTTTTTCAGTCTGAACCATTTCCTCCAACTGATGCACGTTGAACAGCACCACTTTTGCCTGACTGATAATCATTTCGCCTGCTGCAGTAGGCACCACAGGGCGGCTGTTGCGGTCGAAAATGGTGACATCCAATTCCTCTTCGAGTTTCAGTATCATCGAACTCAAAGTGGATTGCGTCACGCCACACGATTCGGCGGCCTGCACAAAAACGCGGTATTTGTCAACGGCCACGATATATTCCAATTGCTGAAGCGTCATCTTTCTATTGATTTTGACAATGCTGCAAATATAATATTATTTATTTCAATAGTTTGCGTTTCATGCAATAATTTGATGATTTCAAGAAAAAGTCCCGATGTCATTCACACCGGGACTTTTCATTTAGTTTTCAAAAACCATCTTATCATCCTTGATTTTGATGGTTATCGGTTTCGTCTTGTCGACCTTATCGGCCAACACCATCTTCGAAAGTTCGTTCAGCAACTCGC
>JAGHSL010000251.1 GCA_018065885.1 Candidatus Limimorpha equi | reverse complement strand
CTGGGTCTTGTCGGCGCACTGATGGTGTAATTGAACCCGTCAATTAAGAATGAAACAAGGCGACTCGTTTGAGCCGCCTTGTTTCGTTTTTGCATGTTTGAGATAAAAATGTTTATATTTGCAGCCGGAAAATTTATAAAGGATTGTTGGTGTCCGTTACATTTTAGCGTACAGTTAAATTTTCATTTTATCTTAGTCTGCCTTCTGACTGTACTATTAAGATTGGCGAGATTGCTGTGAGGGTAGGGCCTTGAGCAAATTATTGTCGTTTAGGTTATTAAAAGGTAAAAAGAAGTTGCAAAATTAAGGTCGGTTTTTGTGTGACAAAAGAAAAAATCATACATTTGCAAAAAATTCTTTTATATGGCAACAGATTTAAACAACTCAAGACCTCGGACAAGACGAAGCAGGAAATATCATAGAAACAGAAATATGAAGATTACCATAGAATCCAACAAAACCTTGCTTGAGATTCTTGATGATAAAAGGAAAGTCATGAAACTGTTGATAATCATCGTTGTGTTAGCTATGACGATTTTCATTGGACTATCATTTGTCACCGTTTCCATCAAATCGGTTTATCCATACAATAGCATTATGGTTAATGCCTTTGGCACGACGACTATGCAGGACGAGGACAAAGAGATACACTATTGGCTATTTAACACAGCTGAACTTTGGGCTAATTCTGGTATTTATGTTGAAAAAGGTGATAGACTTACAATTAGGTCATCAGGGAAATTCAATACTGCCATACACCACATGATAAATGCTGCTGACTCCAATAGCTATAACTTTGACTGGCTTGGATCCGAAGGAAGCAAATCTAACAAAAAAAGAGATGAACAAAGAATGGATTTCAGGATATTTTCCAAGCTGCCAGCCAATGCACTTATCATGCAAGTGGCACCTGGCGATGTCTCTATTGATAGTCTTATTACCTGTAAGGATGAAAACAAGAAGGGCATTTATTTCATTGGAAAGGAGCGTGTTGACTTTATTGTACCAAATGAAGGATATTTGCGTTTTGCTGTGAATGACATTGTGCTGACAGAAGATGTTATAAATAAAATGATAGCAAGAAACGACAGTTTGATTAGAGATGCTATCATTAAAAGTTTACAGGATAAATCTTCGATTAAATCCGAAATAATGAGTAAACAGGTTGATTCTTTATTTTCAGATGAAGAAACGTGGAGGAAATTCAATAAAGAATTCTTGGATTTCGGCCCAGCTCCAAAATACAATAAGCTTACGAAAGACATCAATGAAATGACATATTACAGAGACTTCCACAAGAAGATGTATGACGAGAAAAGCACTGATTCTGTCGGCACTTATTACAATGCGTGGTTTGACGATAACGTTGGTTCATTCCTTATTGCTGTTGAACACATAAAAAGCAAACCATGAAATCGATTCGCGACATTATCAAGGCCGATATCATTAATGAGACGAATCAGTCTGTCGATATTGATGACACTAACTTCTTTGTTGAATTGGCAAATAGTAAGAGCCAGGATGGTAACAGTAAAATTTTCAATTTTTCCATATTGGCTTTTTCTATCATTGTTGGCTTAGTATTTGTTGTCAATTCAGGTGTCTATTTCATTAAAGATGTACTGAATAGTAAGAACGATTGTAGAATAACGCCAGAAGGAGCTATTGTAACCTATGTAAGTGGAGATAAGGAATACTATCTATATATGTTGAATGCGTCGGAGCCATGGACAAATACCGGAATACAGCTTTTGGAAGGCGACAAGATGAGAATGAGAGTGTCTGGTGGATTCTATAGTGATGTTTTGGGGTTGTACGAGGCTGCGCAATGGAATTTCAAGCCGTATTATGATTGGGTTTCTATGAGTAACGATGACGCAACAAATCACAAGTTTATATGGCCTTTCATCAACAATAAAAAAAACACAAATAATAAGAAAGATAGGCGTCTGATATGTGAAGAAACCGAATTTGGGAATCTCATTTATCGCATTGGTAATGAGGAAGACAGCGATGACAAAGTCCATTATCTTAATAAAAACAGGAATAATTTCAGATACTTTTTCGACGAAGTACAAGAGAGTGGCTATCTGTTATTGTCAATAAACGAAGTTAAACGAGATAAACGGAAAGCGCAAGATTATGCAAGGATAAAGGAATCTATCAAGGCTAAGGATACTATGTATTATAACTACCATAAAAAGATGATAGGTGACGATAAGGCTTTTGATGAATTCATTCATTCGGCATGGAACAACAATGACAACTACAAAGACAACATCGGACAAATACTTGTTTCTGTCGAAATTCAGCGCAAGCTGGACAATGTTCAATGGAGGAAGATTTGGTATAGGGATGTCGAAAACAACGTGACAGGAATCTGGAAGAGCAATAGAAAGGTTGCTTGGAAAACATTACTGACCGTATTATTTATGATTTTGGCGATCTTTTATGCTATCTTTAGGATTGTAGTCATGCTGTTCAGTGTCTGGTATCTGACGGTTCCTTGCCTGCTTGTGCTATTATGGTACTTCCGCACTGTGATAACCCAAGTTCTTAAAAGGATAATCCAGATAATTAAGAGAAAAAAATGAGGTATATGGTTTACATTCGTCCCTCAATGTGAGTATTAGGCTTTACAAACCATTTGAAATAGAATTTAGCAATTCCTGCTTGATTTTGGAAGGTCAGACAGGAAGTTATGTCCAAACCGTTTAAAAACGCAAAAATGGATGTCGTCCGATGGCGGTAGCGTTGTATGCTTCAATGCTGTTTTGAAGATGATGCATGAAATCGTCATAATCGTACATCCCATTCGGCATCTTTTCAAGACCAGTGAAACAGAGATCGAATGACATTGGGGGATTATCCAAGTCCATCTGTCTCATTCCTCGAATTTGGTCTGAACTTTGATATACGAGTCGGACGCGGACATATCTCTTCGGATTAGAGCCTGATGTTTCACCCCATTGCTCAAGTACCAGCTTGCATCCAATGGGGGTTTGGGATTCTATGGTGTTGGGCAGTTCGTATGGAACAACTCGTAATGCGGCGAGCACGGCAGTAATCATCGAGTCATGAGAACAAAATAAAGCGAATTTATGTCCTCTGGACGCCATTTCCGACTGAATCCTTTTCAGCATGCAATGGCTTATGTTGACAGAGATGATGGGAGCCGTGAAAAGGATTTCGCCATAATAGTCCTTGATGTAAGCCAGTCTCTTCCAGTCGTTGAAACAGAGCCGGTGGCCAAAAGCTGCATCTCGAGGGTTATTCATTTCGTAGTATTGGAGAATGAAGGCATCGCTGGCCATGTTAGCGTCTTTCAAACCACCACGCATTGTGGGCTCCAATGGATTTCCATCCTTGTCATGGAAATCGAGACAGACACCTATATGATTGTCGAAATGCTGTGTGCCGTGTTTGCGGGCATAGCTTGAGCGTTTCATTCCCAAAATCTTTTCCAAAAACGTATAGGAAGGGGCTTGCAGATCTCCCAACTCGCGATAGGCCTCGGCTTTGAAAGCTGCAATATCGAATTCGCCGTCCGAATAGGAATTGTCGTTCAGTAGTGGGAGATAATCTGGATCCAAGAACCCCACATCGCCGTTCTCTTTCCTTTTGAAATCTACATCTATGGTCTTAAGTGGAATTAAACCCGCAGCGAAAGACCGTGCAGTAGCAATAGTGCGTTGCTTGGAACTGGCACCGAAATAGACTTGACCGACGCTGGCCAAACTGTCCAACTCGAATTGTTCTTTTTCAAGCCACAGTCGGAAATATTCCCCAAACAGTGTTTCTAAAGCACCTCCTTTCAATGTAAGATTGCTGCCTGGTACTGACCATCGGGTCCAGTGATGCCTGTTAGCGGTCATCTCTTCGAGAGTGCTTAAATAGCTATCCAAAGGTGCACGGACATTATGTCGGCTTAGGATTGTCACTTTCTCTAAATAGAGGTCTTCCTGTGCAAATACAATGCTGCAAACAGACAAAAGCAGCGTGATGATGAATAATCGAGATTTGTTCATGGTAGTTTTTTTATTACAAACCTTATTTAGGTGTTGAATTCAAGTCACAAATGTAAGTTGGCTGTGATTTTCAAGAGCAAAGTTAGTGATAAAAAATCAATTGAAGATAAAAAACTGTTTTTTTTGCTTAGTGTGTTTCTTTTAACTTGTTGTTTATCAGTTTGATGTGCTTGTCTGTCAAATTCCCTGGAAATGTACTTTTCGAAACATGTTTTCTAACAATCCAATTCTTGTTCTTATCGACTCACGTTCCCTCCTATGTGTCTTGCTTGGTTGTGAGTTGGATGAAGAAATTAACCCAATCATATATACCGCCAAAGAATGGCAATCCTATCTCGCCACTCCTTTTTATGAAAATGTTCAGCAAGATGCTGTAAATCTTTTGCAATGACACAAGAAGAGAGAAAGATATTGGTAAAAATGCAAGTCGAAACCCATCCTTTTGCCGGTAATTTTTGTTTAGTTGCGCTTTCTTTTTTCGAAGTTCCTGTCGTTTACATTCGGAATGTCCCGCCATCATTTGTCAGTACTCTCGGAGAAGTATTTCAGTACTCAAACTGGAGTACTCGAGTACTCTAACTAAAGTACTGCAGTACTCTGACTGGAGTACTCACCGTTCATCAAGATGAAACTGTGGTGCTGGAGTTTATTAAGTGAGAATAAAAACGATAACAGCTGCTTTTTCGCTTCGTAAAACACAAATCATCGTAAATGAAACGAAAATTATAATTTTCTATAAATCAGTTAAGTATGTGATTAAAATTAGTTTATATATTGGAAACGAGGCATCGAGGTCGCGGGAATGCGAGATTACGAGGCATTCCGGCATCCCGAAGCCTCGCGGTCTCGAAATCTCGTGTCCTTTATAAAGTAGTTTAATTTTGAATAGTTACTTAATTTTGGAAATTCATGTTTAATTTGTGGAAATTTGTGTTTATAAAAACGATATGAGTTGGAATTGTCTCAACTTATTATTTTATCGTTACTTACTTCACCTTGTTGGCTTTTTCTTCGTCGTTGTTGAACCAGTCGAGGTAACTTTTTGTGTGTGTTCTGCCCGATTCAAGCAAGGCGTTTTTCTTCTCGTCGCTGAGGTCGAAATCGGTGGCTTTCACATCCAAAGTGTCGATGTAGATGGTGCGTTGCCAGTCGTCGCTGTGCAGGTGGGTGTTTCTTTGGAAATCAATCAGGGTGTTGAGCAGGGCGGCGGTGTAGTCAAACAGATTGTCAATGTCCTTGACTTGCGGCTCGGTGTTGTCGTGGAAGATGGCTATTTCCTCGGAACTGTCCAGACGGAATCCCAAGGTCTCCTGGTTGTAGACGTATTCGTTGGCGAGGCCGAGTCCTTTTGGCATTTTCTTCTGTACCTCGTTGATTTTGTTGTAGTATGGCGTCCTGATAAAATGCTTGTTCACAAATTTCCTGTTGTCGAAGGCCTGAATCGGGTAATTGTCGAGGAGACCGCCGTCAACGTAAACGTCTTTTCGCGGGTTGGCGCGAACGGCGGTGAAGAAAATCGGAATCGACATGGAGATGCGTGCTGCATCGGCAATGCTGAAATCGGGTGTGGTTTCGGCAGAAAACACTTCGGAAAACTCCGTCGATAAGTTACTGCCAATGAGGTAGATGTCGAGGAATGGTTTCCCGTCCTGCTTCATGCTGTCAAGTTGGCCAAATGTGGTTTCGCTGTCACCGGTTTTGTCTTTGATGATGCCGCCGATAAACTCACGGAAAAAATCGCCTTTGAACCAGCCGTAATCCGTGAAGATGCGTTTCGAGTCGCGTAGGAAACCCCACGAATCATCCTTGAACTTGTTGAAATCAAGATTCCAGACAATGTTTTCAATTTCGGCTGGCGTGTAGCCCAAACCGACTAAAACAGCAAGAATGGCACCCGCTGAAGTGCCCGCTACGCGCTTGATTTTTCTAAGGATTTTTTCCTCCTCAAGCACTTCCAATGCGCCGGCGTAGGCTATGCCCCTCACGCCTCCGCCTTCAAAAACCAGATTCCTGAA
>JAGHSL010000086.1 GCA_018065885.1 Candidatus Limimorpha equi | reverse complement strand
TTAACGTGAGTTCGACATAAGCAATCAAAAGATAGTCAATTGGTTGTCGGAATAATACTCAAGAGAGATAGAAGGCTTCTTAGGGAAGAAGCAGTATGCGGCGATGGCGGCCACGGCGTTGACGATGAAGTTGTTGAACGAGCGGTGCCTTGAATGCTCCAGTTGCGCGATGTTCTTCAGTTCGTCGTTGACAGACTCAATGACCGCCCTTTTGCGAAGCAGTATCTTGTCGGAGACGCTCATCAGGCAGTTCTTCATGTTGTTCTTCACCTTGGTTATCAACTGGATGCCATCGACGAACAGTTCCCGGAACAGCTCTTTTGATATGTGGCCCTTGTCTCCGACCAGCAGCAGCGCGACTTCACGCTCCAGCTTCACGAACCTGCTGTATGACACGGTCTTAGGGAACAGGTGCGTCCAATGCCGGCAGACGAATTCAAGGTAGAAATGCTTGAGGCAACGGTGTCCGCCCATGTGGAAGGCGACGAGAATGGTGATGACCTCGGCATCCGAAAGGCGGTTGGGCTTGTTGCGGTGGCGCTTCCCGCCGGGTTCCTCCAAAGCGTTGTTTTTCACCGTTTCGCTGTAAAACTTGCAGAAATCGTCTGCCAAGCAATAAATTTCCGTAATTTTGTCCTCTGATAATAACATAGCGTGCCTTTTTTGTATTGTCTTATTTTTACACTACAAATATACAAAAAATATCGCTATGTTATTCTTTTTCAAGCAATTATTTTATATCGAACTCACGTTAATTAAAGGCATGTCTGGCACAGCCGAAATCATCACGGAAAACCTGACCGTTTTCGACAGACTGCTCAATCCAATCAAAGCCGTAGTGAAACGGTGATTTTCCCAAATCAGGATAGGTTCTCAAAAACAGTTTCTCGGGATTTTCCTATTTTTGCGGCATGATTGGCTTTAATCTCACATTTGTCAGGCGATATTTCCGGTCGCAACTCGTCCAGAAGTTCAGCGAGAGGGAAGCGGAACAGCTGCTGCGCATCCTGTTTGAGGACTTGTTTGGTCTCGACAGAATGAAAATCCTGATGACGCCGACCTTGAGCATCGATGAATTTCAGTATCATCAGATGGAGAAAGCTGTCGCCGACTTGCTGAACGACAAGCCGATACAATATGTGACGGGCGTGGCCGAGTTCTGCGATTTGAAATTCAAGGTCAACGAATCGGTGCTGATTCCGCGCCCCGAAACGGAAGAGATGGTGCGTAAAATCGTGGCGCAGGACATTCATCCGAAACGCATTTGGGACATTGGCACGGGTTCGGGCTGCATTGCTGTAAGTCTGGCCAAACGTTTTCCCGATGCCGAAGTCTTTGCTTTCGATGTCTCGGAAAAGGCGCTTCAGGTTGCCGAAAGCAATGCTTTGTTGAATAAGGTGAAGGTGAATTTCATACACGATGATGTGCTGAATCCTCATTCCGAAATTTTTTCACAGGCTGTCGATTTGGTGGTGAGCAATCCTCCCTACGTTTGCGAAAAGGAACGCAAGACGATGGAAAACAACGTGTTGGATTGGGAACCCGAAAACGCTCTTTTTGTCCCCGACGGCAATCCGCTGCTTTTCTATCGGCAGATTTTGCATTTGGCTTCGGCCCGGCTGACCGCAAACGGACAGGTCTGGTTTGAAATCAATGAGGCTTTTGGCGCTGAAATGCTCGGTTTGTGCCGTGAATGTGGCTTCGGAAAAGCGGAAATCCTGAATGATTTTGCCGAGAAACCGAGGTTTTGCAGGGTGAATAAACGGTGAATTGAAAATCTCTTATTATTTCACATGCCTAAAGTATTATTTTTCAGTGCATTTCGACATGTTCAATAAACGGAACAATTCAACTCCAAAACAACATAAAACCAAAAAGAGGCACTCGTTTGAGTGCCTCTTTTCATTATTAGCGTAAATCCGGAAATTATTCGCCGAGCTTAATGCGGACGAAGGTGTTCACGGTAGCTTCCTTATCGCCATCCTGAATGAACTGAGCAACAGTCTTAGGATCAGCAACGAGAGAAACCTGGTTCAGCAGGCAGTTTTCCTTGAAGAACTTGTTCAGACGGCCATTAGCGATGTTGGCAATCATCTGTTCTGGCAGGTTAGCGGCCTTTTCTTCAGCGGTCTTAGCCTTGATTTCGCGGACCTTGTCAGCGTCTTCCTGTGTGAACCAACCCTTAGCCATGTTGGATTCGATGTGAGCTTCGCTGTCGAACCATGCTGGGTTGAAGCCGGCCTTCTTCAGAGCAACTTCAACAGCCTTGTCGACCTGTTCCTGCTTGGTCTTTTCGATAGCAACGCTAAGTTCGCGGTCTTTCACTTCCTGTGAGATGGCAGCTTCGCTGACAGCCATTGGGTTCATAGCTGCAACGTGCAGAGCGACTTCGTGAGCGACTTCATCAACAGTAGCGAAAGTCTTGTTCATTTCAAGGATAACGGCCAGACGGTTGCCTGGGTGGTTATAATTGGTTACATATTCGCCTTCGAGGACTTTGAAAGCACCAAGTTCGGTTTTTTCACCAGTCACAGCACCTTCGTTGGTGATGGCAGCTTCAACGGTCATGCCGTTGTATTCAGCAGCCTTCAGGGCATCGATGTCCTTGATGCGGTTTTCGACAGCCATATTCAGCATATCCTGAGTGAACTTAACGAAATCGGCGTTGTTAGCGACGAAGTCGGTTTCACAGTTCAGCATGATGATGGCGGCATACTTATGGTCTTCGGTGCACTTTGAAAGGACGCAGCCTTCAGAAGCGGTGCGGTCAGCACGCTTAGCAGCCTTGGCCATACCCTTCTTGCGGAGGATGTCGATAGCCTGTTCGATGTTACCTTCGGTTTCAACAAGAGCCTTCTTGCAATCCATCATGCCGGCGCCTGTCATTTGTCTCAGTTCGTTAACTTGAGCAGCGGTAATATTCATTGTAATTCTTTCTTTTTAAGGTTATTAAAAAAGCAACTGGCTGTTTGCCGTTTTTAGCTATCGGCGGAAGGCTAACGGCTAAAAGCGAAAAGCAAACGGCCAGCAGCACACTAATTATTTCTTAGCGATAGGTTTACGAGGACGTCTGTTGCCACGTGGTCTTCTTTCGTCCTTGTTTTCTTCTTCCTGAGCTTCTTCCTTTTCTTCTTCGAAGTCTTCTTCCGGTTCGTCAACGAGATCCTTGTTGTTCTTACGTTCGTTGATGCCTTCTTCGATAGCTTCTACCATCTTGCCGAGGATGAGGGCGATTGACTTTGAAGCGTCGTCGTTAGCAGGGATTGGGAAATCGATGAGGTTAGGATTGGTGTTGGTATCGACGATAGCGAAGGTAGGGATGTTGAGCTTACGGGCTTCAGCAACAGCGATGTGTTCCTTCATGATGTCGACGACGAACAGAGCTGAAGGCAAACGGCTAAGGTCGGCGATTGAACCGAGGTTCTTGTCGAGCTTTTCGCGTTCGCGTTCGATCTGGAGCTTTTCACGCTTTGAGAGGCTCTTGTAAGCGTCGCTTGCCATCATTTTGTCGATGCTGGCCATCTTCTTCACAGCTTTACGGATGGTGGCGAAGTTGGTGAGCATACCGCCAGGCCAACGTTCGGTGACGTATGGCATGTTGACTCTCTTAGCATAGTCGGCGACGACTTCCTTAGCTTGCTTTTTGGTAGCAACGAAAAGGACTCTCTTGCCTGATTTGGCCAATTGGCAAAGAGCAGCTGCTGCTTCGTCCATCTTAGCCTGGGTCTTATAAAGGTCGATGATGTGGATGCCATTGCGCTCCATGAAAATATAAGGAGCCATGTTCGGATTCCATTTTCTCTTGAGATGTCCGAAATGACAACCGGCATCTAATAATTCTTCAAATGTTACTTGTGTCATGAGTTTTCTTTTAAATGTTTACATTCACTAAATACAATTGCCAAGTAGTTCTCTGCAAGAAAAATCTCAGCAATTTGGATACTAAACAAAATCGCTTGGCTTTTGAGAGCTTAACGTTTGCTGAATTGGAACTTCTTACGGGCACCTGGCTGACCTGGCTTCTTACGTTCGACCATACGTGGGTCGCGGCGCATGAGGCCATTCTTCTTCAGGGTAGGACGATACTCGGCGTCGATTTCGCAAAGGGCGCGGCTGATAGCCAGACGAAGGGCTTCAGCTTGACCGTTGATGCCACCACCATCGAGGTTGACCTTGATGTCATATTTACCGAGGTTGTCGGTCAGCATCAGAGGCTGTTCAACCACAAAGTGGAGGATGCTTGTTGGAAAGTACTCCTTGTAGTCGCGCTTGTTCACCGTAATGTTACCATTGCCAGCCTTCATATAGATGCGGGCAACGGCGGTCTTTCTTCTACCTAAAGCGTTGATAACTTCCATGATTATTTCTTAATTGTGTTAATTTTGAGTTCGATAGGTTGTTGAGCCTGCTGCTTGTGTTCTGGTCCTTCGTAAACGTAAAGGTTCTTGAAGATGGCGTTGCCGAGCTTTGTCTTTGGAAGCATACCCTTAACGGCATGTTCGATGACAGCGATAGGCTTTCTCTTCAACTGTTCCTTGACGGTACGGACGCGCTGGCCACCCGGGTAGCCAGTGTAGCGGACATAGTACTTTTCATCCATCTTGTTGCCAGTCAGGATGATCTTCTCTGCATTGATAATGATGACATTATCACCACAATCGCTGTGGGGAGTATAGCATGCCTTCTTTTTGCCACGCAGAATCATGGCAACCTCAGTAGCCAGACGGCCGAGGATTTGACCTTCAGCGTCGATAACATACCACTTCTTGTTGGCATTTTCCTTGTTGACGCTTACTGTTTTGTAACTTAAGTAATTCATTTTCTTGTTTATATGTTTATCCAATTCAATAAAACACTACTCTATTTTGAGCGTGCAAAATTACACCTTTCTTCGATAACTGCAAACTTTTTTGTGCATTAATTCATTTTCGCCCATAAATCAATGCGTTAGCAGTACATGAAGAAGATAATGGACTGTTTTAACGAGGCCGCAAAAATACAACTTTTTCCCTTACTGACAGCAATTTATGGAAATATTCTGTTTTTTAGAGGAAAATGTGCATCATTCCTTTGTGGCAGCTTCTCAACAATCAAAGCACTGAAGGACTGTAAGCAAGTACCTGGAGCGCAAATACTTTATCCAATCTTCTTTTTTATCCAAAGACAAATCTTTTTCCATCAGATCGAATAGATGTTCATAGGTGAGCGGAATACAAGTTTCAAATCCTTCATCTGAAAGAAGACCATTGTTGCCATCCGTTCCTTTGTATTTTGGCAAAGCATCAATTGAGAAATGAACATTAAGACTTGGAAACAATGTAATGCTATAAAAATGCTTAATGCAACCTTTCATTATCATTGAGGCTCCCAAGATATGATTCCGCCAAATCTGACGAAACTTATTTGAAATCAAAGCATCTTGAATCTTTTCAATATCTTTAAACCATCCAATTTCAGAAGAAACACGGAAATATTTGCTATCTTTATCATGGACATGTCTATATTCAGAAGAACCAATTTTTAAAGGATAAGCGGATTCTGTATATTTCACTTCAATGCCAATACCCGAAGGGTCGCCATCAGAGTTAGTGTACAAAATAAAGACATCAAATGCCGTATGGTCATCCAAATACTCAGAAATCGGTTCCGGATGGTATTCTATCTTTATTTCATTTATTTTCTGAATTTCTTCCTTTCCAATCAAATCATTAAACAATCGTTTACAACCTTCAAGGTCATGCTGCATAGGAAAGAAAATATTGAAAGGAATATGCTCGCTTCTCAATAAGTTTGTAAGCATTTGCCCACTTGGAGTTGAAGAGGTTATCTCAACAGGTCTCTTGAGATAATCCAAGATTTCATCCCTATAACCTTCATAAAAAGCCAATCCTTTTTTTGCATCCTTTGTGGTCAGTATATTTTCCCATCTATCATAACCAACCTCCAACACATTCTCTCGCCACCAAATTTGCAATTCTCTCGCTGCTTGCTTGAAATGGCCATAGGTAATTTGTCCTGCTAGACAAGTTCTTATATCAAGATTTGTCATTTGGTTTTGATTGTCGTTTAGTGTGTATTTTTTCATTATTACTATGCTAAATTCTAATATTCAGATAATTATATGCAAAAAGATCCGCAAAGCGCATACGCCCGATAGGGTTTAAAGACAAGGCGAAGATAGGAATTATTTTGGAACCTTGCAGCACGCGGCATCATCTTTTCTTTTTTTTCATTTCCGCTATCCTTTGCCTTTATGAAGCGCCTTTCGTTAATCGCGAATTTTCACAAAATATCCTCAAATCGCACAAAAGACCATGTCGGGCAGCAGCACTTTTGCCGTGTGATTTGAAGGCATGGTCTACCGAACGGCTACCGAATGGCTACCGAAGGAATGAATACAAAAAACAAGCGGCTGAAGCAGGAAAAAAGCCCGGGCAAGCCGCTCTTTCCGCCGTGCCAAGCAGGGAGTTCCTTCGGGGTTTGTTCGGGGTTCGTTCGGTGTTGCTTCGGTGATTTACCGAAGAAAGTGTGCGAAAACGGCGAAATAAGTGCGGCCTTGACTACTTGTTGGCATTATGCTGAAGGCGCGATAAACCGGCATTTCCGCACCAATCCATGAGATGCGATAAATCGGCGTCTCTACATCAAACTTTTCACTATCTTTGTGTTCAAATTCACGCCATACCTTTCAAATAAAGTTGATTATCAACAAGAATTTTTTCAAGAAAATAACCGCTGATTCGATTTTTGTTTGTAATTTTGCAGCACCAGAACCCGCCAAGCCTCTCAACGATGCTCAAATGTGCGGGTCGTTTTTTTTATCCACATGGCAAATCCAATTCCGTTTCATAAACAATACACCAATCCACGCGAACTTGTCGCTCTGCTCCAGTCAAGAGGGCTTGTCATCTCCGACCCAATAAAAGCTGAGAGACTCATCAACCATATCGGGTACTATCGTTTATCAGCTTACATGTACCCCTTGCTTCAGATGCCCAAAAACCAGCATCTTTACAAGAAAGGAGTCTCTTTCGAACAGGTCATGACACTCTACCGATTCGACAAGAAGTTTCGATTGCTTATCTTCAATGAAATCGAGAAGATTGAGATTGCCGTGCGAAGTGCCATTGTCAGCACTGGTTGCGAACTCACAGGCAATCCGTTTTGGATGACAGACGGCGCTAATTTTACTGACCAGACAAAGTTTGCGCACACCATGTCGTTGATTGATACAGAGTATAACCGCTCGCGAGAAGATTTCATCAACCATTTCAAGCGAACATATTCCGATGCCTATCCACCAGCATGGATTTTGGCAGAAGTACTGCCCTTCGGTGTAATGACAAATATCTATAGCAACATTAAAGCACAACGCGTCAAGAAAAACATTGCACAGAAATTCGGTCTTCAAACGGCTCCATTCGAATCATGGCTCACTATCGTTGCTTTGACACGCAATTCCTGTTGCCACCATGCTCGTGTTTGGAACAAGCAGAACACCATCCGTCCCATGATGCCCAACCATATAAGTGGCGCATGGCTGACACTCCCGACAGACCCATTGCGCATTTATTTCGACCTCTGCATCATCAAGCATTTCATCAATGTAATTTCTCCCCGAAACGACATGCGCGACAAACTGCTTCGTCTGCTATCCGATTATCCTTCAATTGATCTCAACGCCATGGGGTTTCCACAAGATTGGCAAAAGGAACCATTGTGGCAACCTTGACTACTTGTTGGCATTATGTTGAGAGACGCGATAAATCGGCGTCTCTACATCAAACTTTTCACTATCTTTGCACCCAAATTCATGCACTCAATGGCTATCGAAATCAATCATATCACCAAACAATATGGCGAACAGCTCGCCCTCAACGATGTCACGCTGAATGTCGACAAAGGCATCGTGGCACTTCTCGGCCCGAACGGAGCCGGCAAATCCACTTTGATGAAAATCATAACCTGCTTCATTCCGCCTACCTCGGGAACCGTGAGCGTCAACGGTTTCGACGTGATGGACAATCCCATGGAAGTGAAACGCATTGTGGGCTATCTGCCGGAACACAACCCGCTTTATTTAGACATGTACGTGCGCGAATACCTTCAGTTTGTGGCTGGCGTGCATCACCTGACGGGCAAGGAGGCCGAGAAACGCATCGAGGAAATGATTGAACAGACCGGCCTCGGCTTGGAAGCCCACAAGAAAATCGGCGCGCTCTCGAAGGGCTACCGTCAGCGCGTGGGTCTGGCACAAGCCATGATGCACAACCCGCAAGTGCTCATCCTCGACGAACCCACTTCGGGCCTCGATCCGAACCAGCTGGTCGACATCCGAAACCTCATCACCGATTTGGGCAAGGAAAAGACGGTGTTGCTTTCCACCCACATCATGCAAGAAGTGGAAGCCATCTGCTCACGTGCCATTATTATTAATAAAGGTGTGGTAGTCGCCGATGACAAGATTGAGAACCTGAAACAGGCTAACACATCAAACAACGTCATCATCGTTGAGTTCGAGACCGAAGTCACCGAACAGCAATTGCGTCACATCCCGATGGTGAGCAAGGTGCAGCACGCCAAAGGCAACCATTGGATCATTGAGCCTCAAGACGATGCCGACATCCGCGCCAACCTGATGAAATGGTCGGTTGAAAACAACCTCATCATCAAGACTTTGCAGAAAGAAGACATCAGCATTGAGGAAGCTTTCCAGAAACTGACGAAATAGGCTCCGATAACTTAAAGAAGTCTCCCGATAGTCTCCCGCTGATCTCGCTGATTCACGCAGACATTTTTCTCTGCGAAAGTCTGCGTTCTCTGCGGTCTCTGCGGGAGAAAACAATCGTCTTTCTCGCTGGCTCCGCCGACATTTTTTCTCTGCGAAAGTCTGCGTCCTCTGCGGTCTCTGCGGGAGAAAATAATCGCATTCTACTTCACATAAAAATCAATCATTTCGTTGATGGCTTTCTGACAGATTGGGCAGAAGCCGGGGGCGGTATTGGTCTGCATTCGGCAATCGTAATAACCACGATAGCAGCCTTTTGAAGTGTAACCTGCGCCTTCAAAAACGCCCACATGACCCATATATGAGCGGTCATTCGGCGTTGGAATCGGCAAGTCCTTTTCAACCATATCTTCCCATTTCTTCGAGAAATCGGCCAAAGTGGAAATGTTGGGTTCCCAAGGCTCGACATTGGATGGATAATAATCTTCCAAGA
>JAGHSL010000213.1 GCA_018065885.1 Candidatus Limimorpha equi | reverse complement strand
GCTGTGCCGCTTTCGCTGATTTTGCGGAGCAGGCGCATCACGTCGATGGTGGTTTCAGGGTCGAGGTTGCCGGTAGGCTCATCGGCGAGAATGATGAGCGGGTCGTTGAGCAAGGCGCGCGCAATGGCAATGCTTTGCTGTTCGCCGCCGGAAAGCTGGTGGGGCATACTCTGACGCTTGTCTTTCAGTCCGACTTTGTCGAGGACTTCGTCGATGCGGCTTGAGATTTCATCTTCTTCTTTCCAGCCGGTGGCGCGCAGCACAAACTCAAGGTTGGCTTCAACCGTGCGGTCGAAAAGCAGTTGGAAATCCTGAAAGACGATGCCGATTTTGCGGCGCAGATAAGGAATGTCGCGACGACGAATGTCAGTCAAATCGTACTGGGCGACAAACACTTTGCCGTCTTTTGCGGGCAATTCTCCGTATAAGGTTTTCAGAAGCGACGATTTCCCGCTGCCGGTCTTGCCGATGAGATAAACGAATTCGCCTTTGCAAATGGTGAAAGTGACATTTGACAGTATCAGGTTGCTTTTCTGAAAAATTGATGCGTCTTCGAGTTCTATGATTGGTGCGTTTGCCATATCGTGTTTGTTTTGTAGTTGTGTATTTCTTCGTCAGCCACAGCTTTAAGTTGCTCAATAAAGAAAGGCTGATCTCTTTCTTCCTTTTCCTCTTTTTGATAATAAATGTAATTAGTCATGTACCTATTTCTTGTAAGGCTGGCGAAAGCTGGTATAAGGAGCTTTTCGTTTTCCAAGCATGGATAGGCGTATTTGATATAAGCCATGTCTCCTAAAACAACATGAATATATTTGTCGCAATATTTATCATTATGCTCATGATTTTCTATTATTTCTCTTTCAATGGCATCAATTTGTTGTTTGATCGTGTAAAGGAACTCGTCAGGATAAATGCAACCTGGCCTAAAACTGAAAAAGTGAATTTCAATTGGTTTATTATCATGATCAAGTATGTCTTGTATGTCTTGGACTATTTCATAGAATTGTTTTTTGCTTCGTTTTAAATCTATGAAAAGAATATGGTGCAGTGGGGATGATTCTGCCGTTTCCTTATTAATATGATTAATAACATGAAATATGATAGTTCTGATAGTTTCTTTTAGATTAGAATCTACAGAAATGTATAATAGTTTCCCTTCTTCAAGTTGTTCGTATGGATTAGTTTCTTTTTTGTAGGAATCGTAATTAAGTTTTTCTGATGGATCTTTGTGTTCCGAAATCCAATATGGGAATGATGGCTCTTTAATGGGCAGCATGGCTTCGCTGACGGCATTATCCATGTAATTGCGCTGCGCCAATTGCTTATGTATGCTGGGGAAGACTTCAATGCCTTTATTCATCATCCTGTATTTATGCCAACCGTAAACGTTTTTTTGGTATAGGCATTTGGTGATACAAAGCTCTCTGTAAGCGTATTCCATTCTTTCATCATTGCTAATCCTCATTTCAATGACAATATCCGTTCCAATTCTTGAGATGGGGAGCTTGTTGTCGGCGGTAATTATGGCAATATAACATTTTTTTTTCAGTAATTCGGTCAAAGCTTGGAAATAGATTTGTTCAATGTCATTCGCCGATAGTTTTGAAAGACCATCAATGATGATGCAATGGGTTTTATCTTTTATTTTTTCGATATGATTGAGTACATTATAGAAAAGTGTAAGGTTGTCAATTTTAGAATTGCCTTCGGTCAAATTGGATTCGTCTTTACCAATAAATTGGATCTTGGAGTCGGCCTTTTTCGTTAAATTGGCAATTAGAATATCTTGGTTATTGATTTTTCTTTTTTCGTAAAGACAAAGAGTTCTTGTATTGAAATAATAAAGACCTGAAGAAAAACGTTTTTGCAATTCTTTGCAAAATGGGTCTTTGCAAAATGGGTCTTTCTGTTGTAAATATAAGGAATGGAGTTGAGAAAATGAAAGTTTCGATAAATCATCATTTGAAGTAGATGCTCCTTTTTTAGGATTTTTGGATTTAACTGATTTCAGTAATTCGTCCAAATCTTCTTTCCAATTGTCTTTTTTAATTGCAATGTTTTCAATTAATCTGCAAATGTGATAGCCTTTGTATATGTTTTTTAGCCGAGCCATATCTTTGTTTATGGATATGAAGACCATTTCAAATTCTGAATCTTGTTTCCGCTTAAAATCATCACTATGAGACGCTTCATTTTCCAAATTTTTATTCAAACCTTCGCACATTTGCATGGCAAGATGAATCTTGTTTACGCCATGTTCGCCTCTAACTAAGATAGCTGTGTGTCCGTTATTATTATATATTCCTCCGAAAAAGAGACTGTCAAGGCCATCAATGCCAGTAGTAAGCTTATTTTCTTGTTCGTTTGCCATATCATAAATCTCCTATTAGTTTGTATATTTCATAAAAATCGTAATTGTCGTCGTAAATCACTGATAAGCCGTTTTTCGTGTGCATTATATTTATGATCTTTTGTTTTGTTTTTTCTTTTTCTGTGTCTTTTCCCGGAGCAGTAATGTAGTAAAGGTTTCCTTTACGTATATTCTTGACATAATGAAGCAGACGTTGGCTTGTGAAATCCTCTAATGACAAGCCGCATATTAGACCGCAATAGTGTGTCAAAAAGTGCATTTGGGTGGCTGCTTGCCAAGAATATACGTTTTTTGAATCTTCATAAAATTCGTCAGGTGACAATACGACATGATTGCCTTTGGGGGGAGCTTGAATGGCTTCGTATTTTGGAATAAAGCCATGGACATGATAAATGTTAATGTCGTTTTTGGTGATAGGATTGGGTTTCCAATCGCAAATGGTGATTGGCTTAATAGCTTCTATTCGTTGAAAAGTCTCATCCGAATATTTTTTCTGAATGTATTTCTTATATTTATCGTTCTTTTGGAGCGAAAGCATTGCATCTTCAAGAAACTGATCATAATTTTGGGTCACTATTTCGTTGATGTTTGGGCTATGAAGTATCAAGTCTGCTATCCGAAACAGCGTTAAGAAGTTATCAGGTGGATTATTATTGTTAGTAATATGGTTGACATAGTTTTCACAAGTTTTTTCGATTAAATCATGGGTGTAGTTTTTATAAAGGAAATGCTGTATGACTTTCAAATAGGCATTTTCACCGATGGTTTGCTTTATGATGTTTGTCTTCTTTTCACGAGATAAGTCATCCATGTTAAATTTATAAGGCATCATGGATACGGCATGTTGTAATAGTATTTCTATCAAATTATCCCATGAGAAATTGAACTCTTTGGAATAATTGATTCCAGTGCCAAGGTACAATACGAATTCCCGACGTTTTTTGAAATCGTCTTCCAATTTTTCAAAATTGTATGGTTTTTTTTTGTTTTGCATAGAATGTCGTGCCTGTCTATTGTTGCTTTCTCCTAAATACGGAATGTCGTTTTACCAACTTCCGCTGGCACCTCCGCCACCAAAATGGCCGCCGCCAAAACCGCCGAAGCCGCCACCACCACCGAAGCCGCCACTGCCGCCGCCAAAACTGCCTGGTCCTGGCATGAAGATGACATGACCGTTGGAACCGCCGCCGGAGTAGGTGGTGCCGCCTGACGACTTGGCAACCAGTATGATAATGATGATAATGAGAATGAGCGCAATGATGGCGCCTGTGTTGTCGTCGTTTGTGTAATCATCGGCTGTGAATTTTCCAGAACACAAGTCCATCATCACCGTCACGGCGTTGTAAATGCCTTGGTAATAATCGTTTTCCTTGAAATAAGGAATCATCTCCTTTTGTATGATGGCTGTGGCTGCCGCATCGGTAATGTAAGGCTCTAAACCATATCCGGCACTGATGTTGACCTGTCCGTTGCCTTTCTCGTTTTTCGGTTTGACCAGAATGACTGCGCCGTTATCTTTTGCGCCTTGTCCTACGCCCCAATCGTGACCCAATTGCGTGGCAAATTGCGCGACATCCATGCCATGAAGGTCGTCGACCAAAACCACGGTAAATTGCGTTGAAGTGGAATCGTTGTATGCCACAAGCCTCCGTTCCAAAGTTTCGATTTCGCTGTAACTCAATGTGTTTGTGAAATCGTTCACCAAACGTGGCGGATAAGGTTTGCTCGGAATCTGAGCCTTGATTGTGCTGTTAAGCACAAGTAAAAGGCAGACCCAAAACAACCTCAAAATCCCATCAGTATGTGGTCTCGCAGTCTCGCAGTCTCGCAGTCTCGCAGTCTCGCTACTCTCCGTATGATATTTCGTCACTGATTTCATTGATGTCGTCGTTTTGATAAGGAAAATAAGTCTTCAGTTTCTCGCCGCAGCGCAAAATGCCAGCTTCCAAGCCTTCTTCAAAAAGGCCTTCGCGGAATTTGGCGGCCATCATGTCTTTCACATCGTTCCAGAAGTTTTCTTCAATAATTTGGTTGATGCCTTCGTCGCCAAGGATGGCAAACTTGTGGTCTTTCACGGCGATGTAAATGAGAACGCCGTTGCGAAGTTTTGTTTCGTTGAGTTTCAACTTGTTGAAAACCACTATGCTTCGTTCTTCCACATCGCCTTTGCAATGGTTCTCGATATGCACCTTGATTTCGCCCGAAGTGTTGCGCTCGGCAGTCTTTATGGCTTCAACGATGCGT
>JAGHSL010000023.1 GCA_018065885.1 Candidatus Limimorpha equi | reverse complement strand
TGGAAAACATAGGAAATTTTCTTCAAAGTTACTGATTTCCAAGATATTATGCAAGTGTTTTAACTAAAAAAAACACCAGATTTTTCCGTTTTTTTGCTCTTCTTGAAATTTTTGTCATGTACTAAGAATATTCTTGATATAATTTTGCCCCATAAATGAATTAAAACCGATGAGGCCAATGGGATATAACCGGCCATGCTACAGATGAAGAAAACTTTACTTGTTCTCATGTTGTCTTTCGCTTTTGTGCCAACTTTTGCACAGGCTACTTTGAAGCATGAATTTCGTGACTTGACACATTCAAATTATAGTTATTATCATTCTGGTTTTCAGCATTCTATTCGTGAATATGTCTATGAGATTTTGCCCGAAGTGTCGTATGTCATTCCTGAATGTAAAGAAAATAATATTTTAACAGGTTTTTCGGTATATGATGCTAATTTTGAGCTTACTAAGGAAATTCCTTTTCTGCTTGAGGGAAATTGGCAATATAGTAGTACGATTATTTGCGCTATTGTGGGAAAACATTTGTTCAATACTGATGATAAAATAGAAATCGGGCTTTGTGCTCAACCTTCTGGTTATGGTTCTGTGAAAACGGTTTTTATCAATGAAGACGGTGAAATTCTATTTCAAGCAGATGGATATTTATTGAGCGAAATTTATAGGGTTGGAAATGAACTTCGTTTTGAGGTCATAAATCATAATCAAGATGTTCTATCAATATATTCGACTAATGGCAGCTATTCCGCCGAAGAGATGATAGTGACAACTCAAGCTCCTTTTCCAAATCCTGTTAAAAACAGCATTGCTTTGCCATACGCTTTTGATGGAAAAACAACAGAGATGCACATTTACGACCTTCAAGGCCGTTTGGTGGAAACCTTGATGCTTTCGCCTAATAATGACCGAGTGCGTTTAAGTGTGAGCCGTTACATTCCTGGTATTTATGTATATGAATACAACGGATTAAGTCAAAAATTCATTGTCGAATAAAGAATTCAGTTTTGATGAAGTCAACAATTCCATTGGCTGAGCGTTTACGTCCTGCATCGCTCGACGATTACATCGGTCAGAAACATATTATCGGCGAGAATGCCGTGTTGCGTCGCGCCATCGAGACGGGGCGTGTGCCTTCCATCATCTTTTGGGGTCCTCCCGGTGTGGGCAAGACCACTTTGGCTTACATCATTTCGAAGCAAGTGAAGCGGCAGTTTTTCCAGCTCAGTGCGGTCAGCAGTGGCGTGAAGGAAGTGCGCGAAGTCATCGACCGTGCGCGTATGTTGCCCGAGGCACCGATTCTTTTCATCGATGAAATTCACCGTTTCAGCAAGTCGCAGCAGGATTCGCTGTTGGGTGCGGTTGAAAAAGGTCTTGTAACCTTAATCGGTGCCACGACCGAAAACCCGAGTTTCGAGGTGATTTCACCTTTACTTTCGCGCTGCCAGGTGTATGTGCTGAAGTCGTTGGAACGCGATGATTTGGAAATCATGCTGAAAAAAGCTGCCGCCGTTTTGCAGGCCGATTTGGGCAAGCCGATTGTACTGCAAGAGACCGAAGCCTTGCTGAAAATCAGTGGCGGTGATGGACGCAAGTTGTTGAATGCCATTGAATTGGTCGTTAATTCCTTGTGTGATAAAGATGAAAATGCTCCGGAATTGGTCATCACCAACGATTTTACGACGGACTGCATTCAGAGCAATCTGGTGAAATACGACAAGTTGGGCGAGATGCACTACGACATTATCTCGGCCTTCATCAAGTCAATCCGTGGCAGCGACCCGAATGCCGCCGTTTATTATCTGGCGCGTATGATTGAGGCAGGTGAGGATCCGTTGTTCATCGCCCGCAGGATGCTCATTTTGTCGTCGGAAGACATCGGCAATGCCAACCCGAATGCCTTGCTTCTGGCCAATGCCTGTTTCGATGCCGTCAACAAGATTGGCTGGCCTGAAAGCAGGATAATCCTTTCGCAAACAGTTACTTATCTTGCTTCGTCGGCCAAGAGTAATGCGGCAGTGGCAGCCATCGATGCGGCACAATCATTGGTGCAGAAGACGGGTGATTTGCCTGTGCCTTTGCATTTGCGCAACGCTCCGACCAAACTGATGAAGGAAATCGGTTACGGCGAAGGTTATAAATATGCACATGCCTTTGAAGGCAATTTCGTTGAACAGGAATTTCTGCCCGACCAGATTGCTGGCACGAAACTCTATGACCCGCAGGATAATCCTCGCGAGCGCGAATTGAGAAAGAGTCTGCGCGACAGGTGGAAGGAGAAGTATGGGTATTGATTTTTATGCCGTCGGTGATTCTTTTTTTTGCTTATATAATTTCAATAACTTATGTATATGCAAACAAAAAAAGCTATTTTTGCACGCAAATAGATAAGTTATGGGAAAACAAAAAACAGTTTTGCTTCCGAGCCAGCAGAGAATTTTGAATGGTTTGGCTGAAAACATCAGGTATGCGCGTTTGCGCCGCGATTTGTCGGCGGAGCAAATTGCTGAGCGCGCTGGCATAGGGCGTTCAACATTGGTAAAAGTTGAAAAGGGCGACCAAGGCGTTGCCATCGGAACCTATCTGAAAGTGTTGTTTGCACTTGGTTTGGCTGATGATCTGAAAAAAGTGGCAGCCGATGATGTTTTAGGGCGCCGACTTCAAGATGCAAAGATAAATGTCAGGGAGAAAGCCTCTAAAAAACAATGATTATGGCTCAAAGACAATCGAAAGACATATTAGTTTACATTGATTTACAATCGGTTCCAATTTTGATTGGTGTTTTGCATTGCGAAGTTGTCCGTGGCAAGGAAGTGTTTTCTTTTGAGCTGGATTCTGATTGGCTTAAAAGCAGGAATTTCAGACAATTGGATCCGGATTTGGGCCGTTTTGCCGGCTTCCAGTATCTGAAAGAAGAGAAAAGCAATTTTGGCGTTTTCCTTGATTCTTCGCCTGACCGTTGGGGGCGAATGTTGATTAAACGCAGGGAAACGCTTTCGGCACGCGCTGAAAACAGGTCGGTTAGAACGCTCTTTGAATCAGACTTCCTTTTAGGCGTTTATGACGAAAACAGGATGGGAGCATTGCGGTTTAAAACCGATTTAAATGGTTCATTCCTTGATGATTCCAAAACACTTGCAGCTCCACCTTGGACGTCCATCAGGGATTTGGAATATGCCAGTTTGCAGCTTGAAAATGAAAACATTACCGAAACAGATGCCAGAAAATGGCTGAATATGCTTCTTGCACCAGGGTCATCTTTAGGTGGAGCGCGTCCGAAAGCCAACGTGAAAGATGATAATGGTAATCTGTGGATTGCAAAATTCCCAAGCAAAAATGATGAAAAGGATATGGGGGCATGGGAACTGTTGGCGAATCGTCTTGCTAAACAATGTAATATCCAAGTTCCTGAATGTCAGTCAAAATCTTTTTCGAGCCAAAGACATACTTTTTTGTCGAAGCGTTTCGACAGAGGTCAAAATGGACAGAGAATACATTTTGCGTCAGCAATGACTATGTTGGGCTTGCAGGATGGTGATGATTTCTCAACGGGCGCAAGCTATCTGATGCTGGCAGAATTTCTTTTGTCAAATGGTGCAAATGTTGATGCCGATTTAAGGGAATTGTGGCGCAGAATCGTTTTCAACATTGCAATTTCAAACTGTGATGACCATTTGCGTAATCATGGATTTTTGCTTACGCCCAAAGGATGGGTCTTGTCACCAGCCTTCGACTTGAATCCTGATGAATATGGTAACGGATTGAAACTGAATATTTCAGAAAATGACAATTCTTTGGATTTTGACTTGGCACTTGAAATTGCGTCATATTTCAGAATTTCAAATAATGATGCAAAATCTGTTTTGGAGATGATGAAAGGGAAAGTCTCAAGATGGCGGAATCTTGCTTCAATGATTGGAATCTCAAAATATGAACAGGAAATGTGCTCTGCTGCTTTTAGAGTATGATTTGCAAGTTGATTTTCCGCTCATTGAGCCTGTCGAAATGAGTAGATTTATAAAGTAGTTTGTTTCTTGCCACTTACTTGATTATCATTTGATTTAGTCCAAGGTCAATTGCCAGAAGTCAAATGTGATCTTTTTCACCAGATATTAATTCCGTAAAAATTCCTACTCATCTTCTTGCGCCGTTCCAAAATTCCTACTATTTTTGACTTTTCAATTCGGAAGACTTTTCTTCCTGATAATCAACATCCATTTTTGATAAATATCGATACATTATGTTCCTCATATTCGACACCGAAACCACTGGCCTTCCGAAACGTGATGGCGCTCCTTTGACCGATTTTGACAACTGGCCGCGCATGGTGCAGCTGGCTTGGCAGGTCCACGATGAAAAAGGTCA
>JAGHSL010000396.1 GCA_018065885.1 Candidatus Limimorpha equi | reverse complement strand
TTTGCAGTCCGAAAAATAAATTTGTGTAATATATGAATCAGGAAACTCCCGTGCTGCTGCTGACAGGTTATCTGGGCAGTGGCAAAACCACTTTAGTCAACCGCATATTGTCGAACCGCAAAGGCATTAAGTTTGCCGTGATTGTCAACGATATAGGCGAAGTCAATATCGATGCCGACCTCATTCAGAAGGGCGGTGTCGTCAACCAGGAGGACGATAGCCTCGTTGCCTTGCAGAATGGCTGTATCTGCTGCACCTTGAAGATGAACCTCGTGGAACAGCTTGTCGACCTCATGCGCCAGAAATGTTTCGATTATATTGTCATCGAAGCCAGCGGAATTTGCGAGCCGGAACCGATTGCCCAGACGATTTGTTCCATGCCCGATATGGCCTATGCCTTTACAAAATACGGCACGCCGCGCTTGGATTGCATCGTGACCGTTGTCGATGCCTTGCGTATGCAGAGCGAGTTTGGCTGTGGCGACAATCTGGTGAAAGAGAATATCGGCGAGGAAGATTTGGAAAGTCTTGTCATCCAACAGATTGAATTCTGTAACATCATTCTGCTGAACAAGGCTTCGGAGGTGTCGCCAACGGAATTGGGACGCATCAAGGAAATCATTCGCGCCTTGCAGCCGACGGCTGAAATCATCGAGTGCGACTATGGCGATGTCGATTTCGACCAAATCCTGAACACCCATCTCTTCGATTTCGACGAAGTGGCCGGTTCGGCAGGCTGGATTCGTGGCGTTGAAGACCGCATGATTGAAGACCACGATGATGACGATGAGGAAGAAGAGCATGAACATCATCATCACCATGATGATGACGACGATGAGGATGAACACGAGCACGGACATCACCATCATCACCACGACCATGATCACGAGGGTGGAGAAGTGGAGGAATACGGTATCGGCACTTTCGTCTATTACCGCCGCGAACCGCTCAACATGGGCCGTTTCGATGAGTTTGTCGCCCGTAAGATGCCGAAAAACGTCATCCGCGTGAAAGGCATCTGCTATTTCCAGAGCGACTACGACATGTGCCACATCTTCGAGCAGGCTGGCAAGCAGATTCAGCTCCGCGAGGTGGGACAGTGGTTCGCCACCATGCCGCCTTACGAACTGAAGCAGATGATGGCCACCAATCCCGACTTGCGCCGCGACTGGGACGACCGTTACGGCGACCGCATGCAGAAACTGGTTTTCATCGGCCAGCACATCGACAAGGAAGCCATCACCAAGGACTTGGATGAATGTCTGGTGAAATAAACGGATTTTTTTTGGGGGGCTTATATACATTATGGCACAAGAAAGATTGCCATTGGCTATTGGCTTTTAGCAACTGGCTCATTGGTTCATCAAACAAGGGACATTCTTTTATTGATGAATAAATGTGCCAATGGCTAAGGGCTAAAGGCCAAAAGCCCACATTGTGCCGTCATGTATATAACTCCTTTTTTTAGGTGATTTATGTAGAGACGTCGCGCGCAACGTCTCTACTTTTTTTCAGGTATTTCTTCGGATCATACACGAAATTGTTGTAGAATAAGTAAATGGCTCGAAGTAAAAAATGTTCTAAATACAATCGTAATATGAAAAAACATCCTATATTTGCGAAAAATTTCGCAACGAAAAATTTCGCATGAAAAACCCATTCAAATTCGGAACAATTGTCGAGAAGGAATACTTCACCGACCGTCAGAATGAATTGCAATACATCTGCCGTATCTTGGACAGCGAGAATCATCTTGCTTTGATAAGTCCACGTCGTTTTGGTAAAAGCAGTCTGGTGCTGAAAGCGGTGAAACAGACGGAAAGGCCTTACATCATGCTCAATATGCAGAGCATAACAAGTGTAAAAGAGTTGGGAAACAAGATTTTGGAATCACTGCTGAAACTTTATCCGATGAAAAAGATAAAATTGTTCATGCGCAATTTCAGAATCATTCCGACCTTTTCGACAAATCCTTTGACAAATGGCGTCGAAGTTTCTTTTGAACCGAGCGCAACAAACACCGACATGATTTTGGAAGATGTAATGGATTTGGTCGGAAAGGTCAGCACAGAGGAAAAGCGTATTATCCTTATTTTTGACGAATTTCAGGAAATAAAGGATATCGGACAGGGGCTTGATAAAAAACTGAGGTCCATTCTTCAACTTCAGACCAACGTCAATTTCATCTTTTTGGGTAGTCAGGAATCGATGATGGAAGAAATCTTCAATGACAAGAAATCGCCATTCTATCATTTTGGACTTATCATGCAGCTGAAACGCATTCCGGAAGCCGAATTCACTGATTTCCTGAATGAGAGATTTTCGAAAATAACAGATGACTACGAAAAAATCAGTTCGGAAATTCTTCAAGTGACACGTTGCCATCCCTATTACACCCAGCAATTGGCTTTTCAGACGTGGGATGCCATCAATTACAAGCTGTTCGGCGGCAATTTCGTTGACAACGCAATCGGACAACTCGTTGAAATGCACGATCTCGATTTTGAACGTTTTTGGCTTAACCTGAACAAAACCGACCCAATACACTTATTCTCATCAGCAAAAACCGCAATCCGCTCACCCAACGCGACCTACCAACCAGCACCACATTCAGTTCTCTGAAACGACTCGTAAAAAACGGTTATCTCATAAAAACAGACACTTACGAAATTGAAGATCCATTTTTTCTCAGATGGATAAATAAGACAACAGCATGAAAAACCTCCTAAAAATTCAGGAGTTTCTTATAATTCTTCTGCTGTTTACCTGTGTCTCCATGCTGTTGCGGAGTGATGTGAAAACGGAACCTGTGGAAGAAAAACCAATTTCAAAAATCATTCGGAATCACTTTACTTCCACCTCGTCAACCATAATCCAAGCCTTTTCGCCAGCGTTAGGATGCCATTCGGGAAGTGTGCCATAGCTTTCCACCCTTACACGGATAAACTTCACTTTTTCAGCCTTGACTTTGGCGCGAGCCTCTACCCTACCCTTGCCCGCCATCTTATCCACGCCATCGTACACAGGCAGCGAAGCACGCTGCCATTCGGAATAGTTTTCACCGTCATTCGAGAAACTGACCATTACACTTTTCGGCCACATCACCCAATCGTTAGGTTCGTGACAAAAACCGATTTTCACCGTATTGAAGCTCAAAGGTTTAGACAATTCCATTGTAGCTTCCATATCCTTGCCATCAAAGCCAAGCCAATCATTGTAGTAATCACCAGGCAAGCCTTTTTTTCCATCCATCAAGGCAATGTCGGCATCTTTACCATAACGAATTGACGGAGCATTTTTGTAGGTCGTATTCAAAATAGGAAGCATATCAAAACGCTGATGAGTAGTGAACGAAGGCAAAGCATGATTCTTTATCGCCTTGACTTTCAGCTCGCAACTACCATCCATCACGAATGGCTTCTTATAGAGTTTCGATTTTTTCGTAGGTTCCTTGCCATCAAGTGTGTAATAGATTTTCGCCTCTGGGTCATCGCAACTCAAGCTAACCGTAACAGGATGATTGAAAACACGTTGCAAGTCTGTCGTAATTTTTGGCGTAGGCAGAATCATTTCGTCAATGCAAAAAGCATCTTGCGCATAAAGGTTAAACGGGTCTTCTTCCTCCAGATTGATTCCCTTGAAACGAAGCGAATACTCATAAACCTGCTTTTTAATCACATAGCGTTCATCAACGCCTGGACCACAGGTTGCTGTACCGAGTGGAGCCTGCTTATAATCCAAATTGACAGTGAAATCGTCTTGCGGCTCCAACTTATTGATGCGCTCGGCTGCCGTCAGATTGTCATCGTCGTAATTATACATGCTGAAATTAAAAGGTTCATCCATGGTGACAAACAGGCCGAAATCATTGTCTTTATTCATGATAGTCAGCCAACGCACATCGGCGCGGTTGCCGTTATCCTGAGGAACGGGATGCTGTTCAAACATGTTGAAAGCATTCAACACATGAAGGCCAAACTTTCCCGCCGCATTACGGTCAGGATAGTTTTCTGCATTTCTGCCAGCATACATAACATTCTGATACTCATCAGATATTTTCATTTGCATACCGATCTTCGGAAAACTTGTCACGGTAGCATCAGGTTCTATACGATTTTTCAAAGTAATGTTTCCTTCCTGATCAATGAGATAGAATTCGTTGACAAGAAGTTGCCTGTTCCCCGCAATATCATAAAGCCCAACCGTGGCTTGGAAATAAACCGATCCGTCCCCTGCATAATCAGCATGAGCATATTCACATTTCGGGGTAAGATGTTGAAGTCCAGCTTTTTTCCAACGCGGCAAAGCCCAACCGTCAACTTTATCATTCAAAGTCGGAGCACGCCAGAAATTTTGCCTGAGGTTACCTTCCAACAAATCCTTGCCTTCGTATTCATATTCCAATATTTCAGCCGTATTGGTATCGAATGAAACGGAAAACCTGTTATTGGAGACAACCATGGCCGAATCAGACGGATAAACATGTAATTCAAGCGGTTGGGCATCATCGGCAATCTCAACGGCATGGCGTTCTTCCGACGGCCAATCCAATTTGAATTCGTCGTAGGCAATCTCCGTCCCCGCTATCATAAACGGATGGTCTTCTTTTAAAGTGACCGAGAAACGCACAAAAAATTCCTCGCCCGGATGACCATAAATGCGCAAACGCGGAACAAATATCTTTTGTGTCTCAAAAGGCTTCATGTTCAGTTCGATTTCACCTTTCGTCAAAATGCGCTCGGCTGAGAAAATCACATAATGGCAATCGAATGCATTTGCGTTAGTAAATGAAAACCAATTCTTTGCCTCAAATTCGCCAGTCGTAACATCAACAGGCTTGAACTTTATCTGCTGATAAACTTTCTTCACCTCGGCTGCATGATGATGCGGCGTGCGGTCGCTCTGTATAATGCCATTGGCACAAAAACTATCGTCGTCGCCCACACCGTAGGCTTCGCCGAGGTCGCCACCAACAGCCAGCCAATTCACCTTTTTGGTAGCATCGTAGACAATGAAACTTTGGTCAACCCAATCCCAAACGCAACCGCCTTGCAATTGTTCATGCTGTTCAATAAGGTTCCAGTAATCCTGCAAACCACCCATGCTGTTGCCCATTGCATGACAATATTCCACCATGATAAACGGACGATGGAATTTATCCATTCTTTCCTCAACGTAACGCTTCAAATAATCGGTACTACTATACATTAAACCAACGACATCCGTATTCCAATCCAAGCAAGCACGTTCGTAAATGACCGGACGCGAAGCATCACGTTTTTTCATCCACCGATAAGTATATTCAAAATTGATTCCATTGCCGCATTCGTTGCCCAACGACCACATAATTACAGACGGATGGTTCTTGTCACGCTCCAACATATTGCGGTTGCGCGACCAAATCATACCTTGATATTCCTCATGTTTGGCGAGGCTCGCTTCACCATAACCTTGCGCGTGCGATTCCACATTGGCTTCGTCGATGACATATATCCCGTAGCGGTCGCATAGCTCGTACCAATACGGGTCATCTGGATAGTGGCAAGTGCGCACCGTGTTGATATTCAAACGTTTCATCATGGCCATATCCTTTTCCATGAGTTCACGCGTAATGGCATGACCCGTATATGGGTCGTGCTCGTGACGGTTCACACCTTTTATTAAAACATACTGCCCGTTCACCAAAAACTTGCCATCCTTGACTTCGGCAGTACGGAAGCCAATATGGTTTGTCAAGGTTTCAATCACGTTGCCTTTTTTGTCCAAAATGGAGAGACTCATATTATAAAGATTCGGCTCTTCCGCCGACCATTTCCTGACTTTTCCGACATTTTGCCCTTTGGCTGGTTCAAGAACTGTCTTGGCATAATAATAGCCATCGTCGGCCAGATTAAAATTCAAGTCATTCAATGATTTCTTCAAGCAAAATTGGACATCACCGCTCCAAACAACGGCAATCAATTCGCTGTTTTTCTGTATCTTCTGCTTCGTTGATTGAACCGTTACATCAATTGACAAAACACCGTTTTCGTAAGTTTTGTCAAGCCCGGCATGGACTTCATAATCGTAGATATTGAGTTCGGGTTTTGCATATACTTTCACATCGCGTTCAATGCCGCTCAAGCGCCAAAAATCCTGACACTCAAAATAAGAGCCATTGGAAAAACGATAACATTTCACGGCAAGGCGGTTCTTCCCTATCTGACAACATTTGGAAATATCGAAATCGGAATTGGTCTTTGCGTCCTCAGTATAGCCCACAAACCGACCATTCACCCAAACATAATAAGCCGATTTCACCGCACCGAAATTAATATAAATCTGACGGCCATTCCACGTCTCTGGAATCTCAAAATCAGTGATGTAACAACCCACAGGATTATCGACAGCCGGCGCAAACGGTGGCTGATTGGGACGAAATTCATTGTTGACATTGACATAAATCGGCACACCGAAACCATTCAGTTCCCAATTGGCTGGCACCTTAATAGTGTTCCATGACGACGCATCATAATCAACCTTGAAAAAATTCTCTGGCGCTTTCGATGGATTGTCGACCCAATTGAATTTCCAATTGCCATTGAGCGAAATGGAATAATCTCCTTGCGGAACGACATTTACACGCGGATATAACTTGTTGATTTCGTATACATTGACATCATTCCAAGCGTTCAGTTCATCAGAAGTCTGAGCCTTTACAACAGCTAAAAAAGCCATGCAAATGGCTAATATCATTATCTTTTTCATCGCAATAAAATTTGTGGCGAAAATAATGCTTTTTGATGGATTAATGAAACAAATTCCTTGGTCATTTTTCTCCGTCAGCCTTCTGATATTTTTTCATCAACAAAAAAAGCGGTAAACCAACCACAAAAAAACACAAGCTCTGTTTTTCAGCGTCCTGCAAATAAAGAAAGTAAGTGGTCAAAATTAAACTGCAACATAAATTGGTTATCGGTTGTCAGTTATCAGTCAGTAAATTGTACAAATATCCAAATGTCCAAGCGTCCAAATGTCAAAGAGTCCGAATCATCCATAACCCTAAATTCAAAATGTAAACTAAATTTAAACAAGCACTTAAGCAAATTAGTTTTACTGAACATGAAATACCGAGGGGTTGTGAATGCGGGAATACGATCAGTCTCGAAATCCCGCAGTCTCCCCCCCCGAAATTCAAATTGAAGTTTTATTTTTAACAATTACTTATCAACAGTCTCTTTAGACCGCTTCCTATTTATTGCATCCACTATCAAGGCTATGGCTCCATCGCCCGTCACGTTGCAGGCTGTGCCAAAACTGTCCATGGCAATGTAAATTGCAATTATCAAGCCTAACATGTCTTGCGTGAAGCCTAACATCGAACTCAACACGCCCAAAGCCGCCATAATGGCACCGCCCGGCACGCCTGGAGCAGCCACCATCACAATACCCAACATGCAAATAAAGCCAGCGTATGTGCCGAAACTTATGGTCATTCCGCTCATCAGCATAATGGCATACGAACAGGCCACAATCTTCAGAATGCTGCCCGCCAGATGGATAGTGGCGCACAACGGAACCGTAAAACCGGCAATATCAGGATTGACATCGTTTTTCTTGGCTTGAGCCAAAGTGACCGGAATGGTAGCCGCTGACGACTGCGTTCCCAAAGCCGTAACGTAGGCCGGCAACATATTGATTAAGCAGCGAATAGGATTTTTCTTCGCCACAAGACCAGCCACACAAAACTGGAAAAGCAACAAAACGACCGTCATGGCAAAGATTATCAAGACGACTTTCAAGAAAACGCCAAGTATGACACCGATTTCACTCTCCACACAAATTTTCATGAAAATGCCAAAGATATAAATTGGGAACAAAGGAATGATAGCTTTGGCAATCAGCATGTTGACCAAATCGCGAAATTCAACGAGGATATTTTTGAAAGTGTCGCCTTTCACCGCCGCCAGACCTAAACCAAGAATGAAAGCCAAAATCAAAGCTGTCATCACTTCCATAAGCGGCGGCATGTCGATGGTGAAATACGGTTCGACTGCGCTTTTTGTCAATGTGTCCACATCGCCAACCGAACCCGCTTGGATGAAACTCGGGAAAAAGGCACTGCTTGCGAAATATGAGAAAAAGCCCGAAATCAAAGTCGAACCATACGCCAAGGCAACCGTAATCCACAATAGCCGTCCAGCATCCTTGCCTAATTCGGCAATGCCTGGAGCAACCAAGCCGATGATAATGAGAGGAATGGCGAAATTCAGGAAATTCCCGAAAATGCTGTTGAATGTGACGAATATCCTCACCAACCACGTTGGAAAGAACAACGAACATACGATGCCTAACACAATGGCAATGATGACTTTTGGAAGCAGCCCTATCTTTTTGATTTTCATGATATTTTCTTTTTAAAAATAATGCCGCCATTATGTTGCAATGGCGGCATGTGATAATTTACGTTCAATTAAAAATGCACTCTGCCAGGATAAACCTTCAAGGCTTCATCAAGGCATTTCAGTGCGGCTTGCAGATCTTCGACCTTCAGGCAGTAGCTGATACGGACTTCGTCCTTACCCATACCTTCAACCGAATAGAAACCCGTAGCCGGAGCCAGCATGACGGTTTCGCCATTATAGTTGAATTCTTCAAGCAACCACTTGCAGAAAGCGTCGGAATCATCGATAGGAAGACGAGCCACAGCATAGAAAGCGCCTCTTGGCGTTGGGCAGAAACAGCCCGGAATGGCATTCACGCCAACCACGACACAGTTGCGGCGTGCAAGATATTCATTCTTAACCGCAACGAAATAATCGTCTGGCGTGTCAACGGCAGCTTCGGCAAAGACTTGGCTGAAAGCTGACGGGCACAAACGGGCCTGAGCATATTTCATGGCAGCCTTCATCACCTCCTTGTTCTTGGAGACGAACATGCCCAAACGAGCACCGCAAGCACTGTAACGCTTTGACACTGAGTCGAACATGATGACATGATCGTCGATACCCAGATTCAAGGCTGGGAACACATATTTGCCATCGTATGCAAATTCACGATACACTTCGTCGACAAACAGGAACAGGTCGTATTTCTTCACAAGTTCGGCCAGCTGATGCAATTCCTCTTCCGAATAGACGGCACCCGTCGGGTTGTTAGGATTGCAAATCATGATGGCCTTGGTCTTATCAGTGATGACTTTTTCAAACTCTTCAATTGAAGGAAGCGCAAAACCTCTGTGAATGAACGACATGATAGGCTTCACGACCACATCAGATTCAGTGGCAAAACCATTGTAGTTGGCATAGAACGGTTCAGGAATGATGACTTCATCGCCAGCATCAAGGCAAACGCCAAAAGCAAACTGAATGGCTTCAGAGCCACCATTGGTGAGAATGATTTCATCTTCCGTGACATCGATTCCCCACTTTTTATAGTATTCGGTCATCTTTCTACGCGTTGAAGCTTCACCTGCTGAATGTGTGTAAGCCAACACTTTCCAGCGGTAATCGTTCAACGCTTCAAGAGCGAAACGTGGTGTTTCGATGTCAGGCTGACCAATATTAAGATGATAGACTTTGATGCCTCTTGCCTTGGCTGCGTCTGAATAAGGGACGAGTCGGCGGATAGGCGATGCAGGCATAACCTGACCTTTTTTAGATACTTGTGGCATATTGATATTTTTAATGTGTTTAATGTATGTTACAGAGTTATATGTTGAATTGTTAATTGTTGAACTGTTGTCAACAGAAAACTGATAACTTCAGCAAATGGCCAAAAACAACTAAACGATTAAACCTCAAACAATTCAACAATAAAAAAGCCATCTAATCGAATTAGACAGCTTTTCGTTGAACTTTAATGATTTATCTGTTGTTGATAGGTGAACCTGAACCGAAATCCTTTTCAGGCATGGCTTCAGCCGGCTGATCCATCACAGTGCCCTTAATGCGAAGGACGACGGTACCATTCTGAACGGCATTCGAAGTGACGGTCACGGTCTTGTTGATGGTGCCTGGACGGTTTGTCCTGTAAGTCACCTTAATGACTTCCGATTCGCCTGGGAGGATAGGTTCCTTAGGCCATGTCGGGATGGTGCAGCCGCAGCTTGACTTTGGTTTCTGCACAATCAGAGGTTCATTGCCGGTGTTGGTGAAACGGAATTCACATTCGCCATTGCCGTTGTAAGGAACGTTGCCATAATCATGGACGGTCTTTTCAAATTCGATTTCAGCGCCATTTCTGACTTCCTGAGCCTTCACTGCCCCTGCAAACAAGAGGAACAGACCAAGTAAACAAACTACTTTCTTCATTTTTATTACTTATTTTAAAATTGCACAAAAGTATAAATTTATTCTGAATGTTCACGCAAACTTTTGATTTTTTGCAACAAAAACCGATTATTCAAAAACCGTACCAAAATTAAAGTGATTTTTTTTCATTTTTTTGTTGCGCGTATTGAAAAATGTACTACTTTTGCACCCCGAAAGACGGCGGGATAGCTCAGTAGGTTAGAGCGTCGGATTCATAACCCGGAGGTCATGAGTTCAATTCTCATTCCCGCTACTACAACAAAACCATTGAAAGGCAGCAAGTTACACACTTACTGCCTTTGGCGTTTTGGAGATATTGCATCACCTTTTTTGTGTTGAGATTTCGGCACAAAAAATAAAAAAATGCCTGTCGAAAATTGCGCAATTCGCACGAATCTAAACGCTAAACAAGCCATTCACAAGGCTTTAGCATTCACACAACCACGAATCACTTACGGAAAAGAAGTCGTCCTTTCCTTCTATGCCTTTGATGAAGAATCCAAGGCAATGAAGCGAAAGCGCGTGAAACTGAACCATCTTGGGACCAGGAAAAGCATCCGAAAACGTGAGAAACAAATCGTTTCTCGCTTTACGGAGATGCTTTCATTGGGATGGAATCCTTTCGGCTGCCCCGTAACTGACGCGATGCTGACCCGCCCAAAACCTGCTGCAAAGCCAGTCGTTCTGCGGTCTGCCGAAGGTTGCATCGACGAATATCTCACGTTCATCGAGCGCGAAGCACAGCGCAAAGTGCTTTCGGATGCAACCTACAAGACCTATAGTTCATACTCCCGCAGCCTCCTCTCCTACTTGCAGTCCGTGCAGATCGTAAACCTTCATGATGTGACGCTGCAGGTGCTGAACGACTTCCTGACATCGTTGCTCGATAGGAACGTGACGGTGAAATATTACAACTCCACCCTTGGCTTTCTGAAAACCCTCTTCACATGGTTCGTTGACCATGGGAAGCTGGAGACCTCTCCGGCTGACGGATTAAAGAAGGAATCATCGGCGCGTGTGACTGCCAAGCGCGAGAACCTCACAACCGATGAACTCTCCACTTTGTTTGAAAAATTGCGGAAAGCAAAAAGGCTGGAGTTCCTTCTTGCCTGTTACATGGAATACTATTGCTATATCCGTCCTAACGAACTCTACCAGCTGAAGGTTGGCGACCTGAATTTTGCCGAGCAAAGCGTTTTCGTGTCGGCGGCGATAAGCAAGACGAAACGCGATGCGAAGGTGACGCTTCCAGCTGTGGTGATTGAACTGATGGTTGAATTGGGCATACACAACCACCGAAGCAACGAATATATCTTTGGCGACCGACTGAAATGCTGCGACAAAATGGGAACGCAAAAGCAGTTTGGCCGCTATTGGGACCGGCATGTGGCGTGCGATGGCGGCTTGATGCCGGAGTTGCAGAAACGGAATGTGTGTTTCTACAGTCTGAAAAGCACAGGTATCACCGACATGCTCGAGCGTGGCGTGGCTTCCCTCACCGTGCGCGACCAGGCACGGCATAGCAACCTCAGCACAACGGAGATTTATGCGAAGAAATCGAAGCTGACGGTTAGCGAGGAATTGAAGGGATATATATAATAAGGTATTTGTCGAAATACAGCGTTAGGGATTGAAACGAGTATGAGACGAAGCCGCGTTTTGCGAGTCGAATTTGTATGAGTGGAAAGCCCGACCCAAAGGGGAACGCCCAATTTATAAACATCAAATTCAAACTCACATGATTAAAAAGATTCGTTACCGCCTGGTGTGGAACCGGAGCGGATGCCTCAACCAAAGAGGCGAAGGTCTTGTGCAGATCGAGGCCGAACAGCAGCATCGGAAAATCTACTTTTCCACGCACACCTATGTCTTGCCTGAACAATTCAAAAACGGCTGCATCGTCAATGCCAGCAATGCCGATGGGCTTAACTATGCACTTTTCTCGATGATACGCGAAGTCGAGGATGTGGAATTGGACTATATCAGAAAAGGTGTCGAAGTCACATTGCCGCTCCTGAAGGAAGCGGTGAAGGCGCACCTTTCGCCATCGGCCAAGTTGACCGACTTCGGACAGGAAGTCGTCGGGCAAAGCGAGAGAAACGAGTTGACGAAGCAGAACTATCGCACGCTTTTCAACAATCTCGAAAAGTACAAGTCCGGCATCCGAATCACCGACATCGACTATCAGTTTGTGGTTTCATACGACAAATGGTTGCGGTCGTCAGGAATCGCGCACAACACGCGCATTAGCAGACTGCGTTTGCTGCGTGCCGTGCTGAATGAGGCCAAGAACCGCGACATCATCAGCAGCAATCCGTTTGAGCGTTTCAAGATTCAGCAGATGGTAAGCAAGAAAGGCTACATCACTGCCGAGCAGCTCAGGGAGTTGGAAGCCTTGAAGCTGAAAGGATATGAAGACATCGTGCGCGACGCATTTCTTGTAGGCTGCTACACCGGATTGCGTTTCTCCGACATCACCGCATTGCGGCAAAGCCACATCAACGATGGATGGCTGACCATAGCGATGCAGAAAACGAAATTCACCGTTGAGATTCCAATCGGCTCACTCTGGAATGGGAAGATGATGGGCATGATAGCCAAGTATGGCGGCGACATCGGGAAGCTGACGAAGAAGTTGGGCAACAATGCCGTCGTCAACAAGACGCTTCGCGGATTGCTTGATTCCGTTGGTGCCGATGCGAAGATAACCTTCCACAGCAGCCGACACACATTCGCCACTTTGTTGGGCCAACAAGGTGTTGACTTGACAATTATTTCAAAACTTCTTGGTCACAAGAAACTTCAGACTACGGAAATATACCGAGAAGTTGACAGAAGCAGCATTGAATTGGCAGTAGCCAATCTTTAAAATATAGTCCCAACCTATTCTGTCAAATGGCCGTTTCACGACCATTAAGGATGTCGTGTGCTGTCTTTTCTGTTTTTGAATTTCGCGCGCGCGTGATGGAATTTGAGACATTAGGAATAATTCGGGAACAATTATTCTTTTTTTATGGATTGTGACAATGCTAATAAGCTATAAAACAATACATTTAATCACTATTTGCATTTTGAATTTGGATAAAACATTTGCCTATTCTTGCGCTATTTAGGCAAGAATAGGCAAATTCCGTTGTAAAAACAAGTGTCAATTAGCAGCCGCCAATTCACATGGTTTGTAAATCACTACGTTCCCATTTGAATCCATACAAGCAACCTGTGTTATGGTTGTGCCAGCTACAAATGGTATACTTATAGGACCTTGTTTTCCACCATATTGACCATTCAAAATTTGGCAACACTGCACAGGAGAACTCTGTGTTCCTGCAATTGAAACGCCAGCAACACCATCAAACACAGTTATATTTGCTGCACATTCAACTTGAAAAACTACGCAATTGTTCCCGAATGTGTTGCCTTGGCAACTGTTCCCGAACGTATTGCTTGAACAACCGTTCCCGAACGTGCTATTTTGCAAATAGTTCCCGAACGTATTGTCGTAGATATTGTTCCCGAATGTATTGTTTGTACAATTGTTCCCGAACGTGTTCATTTGGCAACTGTTCCCGAACGTATTGCTTGAACAACCGTTCCCGAACGTGTTGTTTAAACAATTGTTCCCGAATGTATTTCTTGAACAACTGTTCCCGAACGTGTTCATTTGGCAACTGTTCCCGAATGTGTTGTTTTGAGAAGATGCGCCAAATGTGTTATTGAAACAATAAGTTGAAAAACTGTTATTTGAACATTCGAATCCAGCTGTGTTCGTGTAAGTGTTCAGAAACACAATGCTGTTCAAAGTCAGTTTTGACAGGTTTTGCCCTGATTGCACCTTGTATTCAGTGATCTTGTTGTTGAAACACTTGATTCTGTAATTGCTCGAAGACAGGACCGAAGCGTCTTCTTGAGTGTTTTTGTAAGCGTTGAAAGTGAAAACATACGTATCGCTTCCGCTTGTCGGGTCGTAAGTTCCGCCATCCATTTTCCTTTTGAAAAGGATGTTCTTGAAATCGTATGGGCTTTCGTTTCCAAACTCATCCTTCATGTAGTATATCACGCCTTTACCCGATTGAGCATTTGCCCACGCGAAGCGGTTGGTGTCGTTGTCGAGGCTGTACTTCAATTCCCAAGCCTCGAGCTTGCAGCTTTGGAAATAGGTGTCGCCATTGTGCAGTGTTGCAAATGCGTTTTCGTTCAGTTTGTTAATATCGTCGGCACGCACTATGATGTCGAACGCGTGTCCGGCACTTTGGGTGTCTGTTTGTGCCGTCGTGCATTGGTAGTCTGTAATGCGGTACCATGTGCCAGGAACGAGTTGTCTTCCGTTTCTCATTGCGAGCAACTGGCTGTATTGGATTGCAACAAAGTCCGCATCAAGCGTAATAGTCTTGCTTGAAGTTTGGTTGAGTGTGAAACTGCCTTTCGTTTTCCCATTTTGAGAGAAAGTGACTGTCGGGTTGTTGACCGTAGGAATTGTAGGCTTATTCTTAATGAAGTCTTCTTTCGTGTTGTCTTGCTGGTTCCAATCGGGTTGCAGAGCCTTTTTCTCAAACTGACCGTTGAATCCTCCTTGTGTTGTGTTCATTCCTTCCATGTCAGCTCCTTTCGGCGATTTTTACGTTGTTGAAATTGATCATTGCCTTTGTGAGCGAAGTTGCGCTGATGCGCACGCGGTCGCCAATGTAGAATTTGCATGGCGCGATGCAGATTCCGTCTTCAAATTCACTGTCGTGTTGCACTTCCTTGTAGTTGAAGCCATCGACGCTGACTTCAACGACTATAGGTCCGCTTCCTTCAAGTTGGATTCGTCCTTCCTCGGAAAGTGCTTCAAATCTTACTGTGTTGCATCCTTCAATATGAAGGGTTTTCGTTAGGTTTGTTGATTTCATTTCTTTATGTATTAAAGTTAGTTTTTATCCTTATCCTCAATTATTTCGTCAAGGCCTTCAATGTCTTTCTTCCTGCCGATGACGCGAAGCAATGCCGATATTGACAGGTTCTTCCCATGAGGTTCCAATGCGTTGTTGATGCAACTGCATCCCTCAGGGGCGAAAACAAGAAGCATGGCAATCATCGGTAAGTTATCCATTTGGTAAGTTATTCCGATGCTCGATGAAAAGAGAATCCAACAAGTGTATGCCAGGATCTTGTTGAATGTCCTTCGCGTTGCCGTGCTAAAGGTAACTTTCTCTTTTCTGAACTTGGCGGCTTGTATGCCCCAGATGAGGTCGGCGAATATGATGAACAAAGTCGGAATTGCGAATTTGAAAGTCAATATGGCGACCTCTTTCATATATAATATGATTAAACCGCTGGCGGCTGTTTCGATGGCAAGCACCTGAGGCTTGACGATGAATGCTGTGATTTTGTAGGCTATCGTTCTCATTGCTCTGTATTTTGGTAATACATT
>JAGHSL010000252.1 GCA_018065885.1 Candidatus Limimorpha equi | reverse complement strand
AACAAACAACAAAAATGAAAACAATGAATTTGCAGAGCTATGAAGCTCCAAGAGCCGACGCTTTCACAGTGTCGCAGGAAACTAGCATTCTGTCTAGTTCGGTAACTCCAACTTACCAGGGTGGCGGATTCCAATTCGGAAGTCAGAATGGAAAGTGGTAATTAATCATTAATCAAAATTAATCAAGGTAAAATGAAAAAAGTAGTAAGAATTCTGGGCCTTTGCGCCCTCGTGGCACTCGCCACAGTATCGTGTAAGAAGGATGACAACAATGCTCCACAAGGCGGCAAGTCGTTCCGTGCAAGCATCAACCAGCCAACCGACGGAGCCAAGACTCACATCGGTGAATGGGAAGGCCAACCAAACTATTTGTTGTGGAATGACAATGATGAAATCATGGTTTATACCGCTGATGGCACCTCAGCAACTTTCAAAACTAATGACGCTAATGCTCTTGTGGCAGAATTTACTGGCGACATCAAGGAAGCCGACAAGTATGTAGCTTTCTATCCGGCTGCCAATGCCAGCGAAGCAGACGGTGGTTTTGTCACTCTTACCCTTCCTGAGCAGCAAACCTATTTTGAAAACAATTTCGCTAACGGCGCCTACCCAATGGCTGCTTACTGGACTGGCAATATCGGCGACGATGTCGATTTCCAATTCCACAGCCCATGCGCTGTCGTTTGCCTGCCTCTGAAAGGTGATGTCAAAGTCACTTCAATCGATTTGACCGGCAAATACCCTACTGATGTCCTTGCTGGCACTTTGAAAGTTGACATCAATAACTTCGATCCAGCTAATCCATCAGCTGGTGGTTATCAACCAGTTTTAGCTAAGTGGACTGTCAGCCTGAGCTGCGGTGATGGCGTACAGCTTGACCCTGACACTCCCACCAACTTCTATTTCGTTGTGGCTGCTCCTCATACTATTTTCAAAAAAGGTCTCAAGTTCGACGTGAACTACGAAGGTGGCAACGAAACCCTCGAAACCACAGAAAACAACAGCCTGTCTGCTGAAACCATCCTCACCATGCCTCCAGCGGAAGTGAATGAACCTGTTGTTGAAGGCAAATTCAAGATTGGCGAAGACTTGTTCGTTGAATTTGCTCCGGCTAATGTCTATTTCGATGGCACCAACTGGGTTACTGGAACAAACTGCTATGAAACTTACACATTCCCAAGCTACAGCGGATCGTCCGAATGGGGCCTCTTCGCTTATAGCACCGATGCTGCTTTTGATCAGAATGGCAATCCAATCCTTTATGGTATGACAACGGTTTCAACTGGAGGAAACGCTTGGCAAAACCCTTATTGGGGATTCTATATGGGACAATTTAAAGATTGGGGTGATGCAATTGGAAACGGATACCGCACCCTTTCGAAGGCCGAATGGGAAAGTATCATTGCATCCAGTGTAATGAAGTACTGCAATGTCGATTTTGGCAGCGTCGAAAAAGAAGGTCTGGTCATCATGCCTTACGGATGGGAAGGAAGTCTTTCTTATAACATCTCTGAAACCCGTTGGGCCGAACTTGCCAAGAATAATGCAGTCTTTTTGCCAGCTATGGGTGTGAGACAGGCTGGCCTTTATGGACCTGATGTTATTGGCTCTCATCCAAGTGTCATGTACTGGACCAGTACCATTGAGACTGAGGCCCATCAGAATCCTGGTGGAAACGGTGGTGGTGCATATTGCTTGTCGGCTACGAAAGACGGCCCCATCGCTGTCACAGGTGCTATGATGGAACACGGCATGTGTGTCCATCTCGTAAAGGACATTCAATAATCCGATACTTTATGTTTAGATAAAAAGCACGCTTCGGCGTGCTTTTTTTGTGTGTGTTGGGAAAAAAGCGAGGTGTTGGCTTCTTTTGCTTTCCAACACGAATTGCCATTAATTGCCACGAATTATCCATTAATTGTGTTTTTCTGTTGCCCTGCTTTGCGTCAGCCAATCCGTTAAATCCCAGCGCGAAGCGCATCCAAAAATTCAATCTGCGTAGAATCAGCGTCATCTGTGTAATTTGTGGTTTTAGGAATCATATTCCGCCAAGGCGGTAGAAAGTAAATTCGGAGTAAATTTTAGAGTAAATTATGAGTAAATTTTTTATCCTGCGCCAGCCAATCAGCGGAAGTCAGCGAAATCAGCGGGAGAAAAAACATTCCGCCAAGGTGGGTTCCAAGTAAATTCGGAGTAAATTATAGAGTAAATTTTTTTCAAGCGCCAGCCAATCTGCGAAAGTCAGCGGTGTCAGCGGGAGAAAAAATCAGTGAAATCCGTGCAATCAGCGGCTTTTTTCTCCACGTATCGCGTGTATCTTTTATGATTTTATCAGCGGAATCTACGGGAAGAAAAACAAAAAAACAAATATTTCACATCTGTTGCAAAAAAATATCCAATTATTTCATTGTCATATCAATAAAACCACTATTTTT
>JAGHSL010000209.1 GCA_018065885.1 Candidatus Limimorpha equi | reverse complement strand
TGCGTTCACTGCATCAATTCATGGATGCCACCAACCACGGTTTGGCCATCAGGTTTTGGTCGAAGCCCTATTCCGTCGACGATGTGACAACACCCAACGGCAAGCATTTCCGACTGGTCAACGTACCGTTTTACTATGCCGGACAGGTTGAGCCGATTTTGGGGAAGGAAGTGTGATTATATTATTGTAGGTGTATTTCAAAAAAAACGTATTTTTGCCTTTTTATAAGTAAAATTCCTCAAGAAGATGCCAAATCTCGGTCCATATAGTGCTTCCCTTACAGCCTGCGGATTGCAGTTCAACGAGTTTAATCTCATGTTACCCATATTATTGTCCGACGACAGGGACGCTCTAATCAAACACGAAATCGAGAACAACGATACACTTCATATCAATTCGCACAAATCACGCCAACGCGTCATCGCAGAATACAAACGGCGCGTCGATGCCATGCCACGTGATTTCTGGACTTGGTATCTGACACTCGACGAGCAAGCGAAACGCATCGCCCTCCTTTATGTCATCCTCAAAACTTACCGCATCGCATTCGATTTTCACATCAAGGCCGTCTTGCGTAAATGGAATTCCGTGGTACAAACACTCGCCAAACCAGATTTGATGATGGCATTTTCCGAGATTGCCGTCAACGATGCTTTTGTTGATAGTTGGACTGACAACACTAAAGACACCGTTGCAAAATCTTTTCTCACCATCTTGCGACAGGTTGGAATGTTGGATCTCTTCAATGCCCAGCTCAAGCCTCTCAAAGCACAGCCTCAAGCCTACGCCTACTACCTCAACCACGGCGAAGATTGGTTCCTCGAGGCCTGCTTGCTTCAGACATACGAAATTGAACAAATCAAATCTGCTCTGTTATGACACCTATGACTATCGAACAGCTTTACGAGAAACTGAAGGACAAGGATTTCCAGAACACAACTATCAACTTGTTCTACAACTATTATGTCTTTCAGTATGAGCCTCAACAGGAAGCCGAGATATATACCCAGCTGAAACAGTATCAGGAAAACCTTTACCGTCCGTCTGAGCACCTCGACATCCTCATCCTGAATCTCTTCGACTTATTCTGCGACTATCTGAAATCCATTCGCCTTGGTGCCAACGAGCCTCCTTATCTCGAAGATCTGCTTAAACAAGACCTTACAGAGCCTAACATCGTTACCCAAAGCCTAATGCAAGAAGCTGGCAGCGATGAGTATTATCAATTCATCCACAACCGCATCATGGAACACAAGGCAAAGAATGATGCAAAGCGCCGTCCTTTCGTCTTCCTCACTGGCATCGGCAACATGTTTCCTTATCTTCGTGCCCATGTCTTCTTCGACTGCTACGAAAAGTTCAACGACCCCGATGCCTACAAAATCATCATGTTCTATCCGGGCAATTGCAGCGACAAGCAGTTTGGCCTCTTCAACCGCTTTGCCGAGACCAATCCTTATAGAACCATTAAACTATTGAATTAAAAAAACACCTTAGCATAATGAAACAGTTCGAGTTATACAAATGGCAAATCGACAGATCTCTTAATCCCGCAGTCTCCGCCGACGGCTTCGATGAGAAAACCATCAAAACCGAAATCGAAGAGTATGTCTTCACCGATGAAATCATACAAGGCCTATACAACATTCTGGTGGCCATCAGAAACCGCGACAAGAGTCACGACGGCATTTGGATTGACGGTTATTTCGGTTCCGGTAAGTCTCATTTCCTGAAATACCTCAACTACTGTCTTGACAAGAGGTTTAGCGAAACCGCCATGAATCGCCTGCTGACCGCCGTCAAGGAGGCTGATCCTATTCTATCTAACCTCGAAATACAGCCTTTCCAAGTCATCGACCTGATGAATTGGCTGAAAAAAGCCGAAGTCGAGGTCATCCTGTTCAACATTGGCACCGTCAACAATATCCGTGTCAACCGCAGCAACACATTCCTCGACGCTTTCTGGAACCGTTTCAACAAGCACTGTGGTTTTAATGGCTACAACATATCGCTTGCCTTGCATCTCGAAAAGAATCTGGCTCAGCAAGGCAAGCTACAGCAATTCAAGGACCTGCTGAAAACCGAAGGCTTCGACTGGGACGAGCAATCCTACCGGTTGGCTACAAACCGCCTCGACCTTGTGCTTCGCAAGGCAAAGGAAATCGACCCCGATTTCTCCGTCCAGCGCGACCTCATCCTAAATGATGCCACCAATATCAGCGTTGAATCGTTCGCCGATGACCTTTGCGACTATCTCAAAAACAAAAACGATGATTTCCGCTTGCTCTTCCTCGTCGATGAGGTCAGCCAGTTCGTCGGTGTTCAGGGCGACCTGCTCCTGCAACTTCAGGAAATCGTAACCATGTTCCACAATCGCTGTGGCGACAAGGTGTGGGCTGCCTGCACCGCACAACAGGCTCTCTCTGATTTGGCCCAGGCCTGCAATTTCAATTCCGGCACTGACCAGTTTGGCAAAATCATGGGCCGATTCGAAGTCAGGGTGTCGCTTGAAGGCACTAAAGCCGACTACATCACACAAAAACGTATTCTCGACAAAAACGGTTCAGGCGAACTGGAGCTGGGGCGACTTTACGACGCCGATAAGGAAGCCATCGAAACCATGCTGCATTTGCCCGCTTCCTACTATAGTTTCACCTCAAAAGACAACTTCATCGACTATTACCCTTTCATTCCCTATCAGTTCAAACTGATGCTGCAGGTCTTCAACTCGTTCGATGCCCTCGACTATGTGAACAAGCAGGTGCGTGGCACCGAGCGTTCCATGATTAATGTCACGCACAGCACCGCCATGCTCACCATGAACGACGAAATCGGCCACTTCATCTCTTTCGACCAGTTCTACAACGCCATGTTCAAGGAAAGCCTGACGCCTCGCGCCCGTATTGCTAAGCAAAAGGCCGACGACATGGCCGATGGCTATCTGCACGACAAGGTTTTCGCCAAGCGTGTCGTCGATGTGATGTTCATGATTTGCAACCTTTCCGTTACCGACAGGCTGCTCTTCCCTGCAACCACCGAAAACATCACAACGCTTATGCTGCGCGATGTCAACGAAGCCCGTGCAACTCTTAACGCCGCCATAACCGACGTGCTCTCCTTCCTTTGCGACAAAAACATCATGTACAAGTCGAAAAACCAGGACGGACTCGAACTCTACGATTTCTATACCGAGGACGAAATTGATGTGGCTAACCTGATAAACAACGAAAGAATAGGTTTCGACGAATTGGACCGCCAGCTTTACAACGAGGTATTCAGTTATTTAGGCATCAAGGAAAAGGAATCCTTCTATAACAATTCGTTTAAAATCGGTCTCGACATTGACGGCTACCGTTTCCTCTCCCGAAACGGCGAAGACATGCTGATTACCATTCTCATCGACCCTGCCGTTGTCATTGACGGCGACACTTACCTCAACAACGACAGCAATTCGCTGATGTTCTACCTCACCCCCGCCTATCACGATTCCACTTCCGAATTCCTGAAAGACTTCCGCTGGTATTGCAGGGTGCAGAACTATCTCACCAAGTCGGCCAACGGCGCTTCCGAAGCGCGTGCCAAGGCTAACGATAAATTCCGCGACCAGGCCAAACGCCTTTACACCGAAAAGATTCAGAAGCAAATCACCGACATGCTCGACTCATGCAAGGTCTTCTCCGGACAAAACGCCCTCTCTTCAAAAGAATTGGGCAATGCCAAAGGCAAGGAACGCTATCGCCGCGCCTTGGACGCTCATTTTGCCAACTATTATTATCACGCAAAGAAAGCCGCCGGCTCTACTGTCCCCAAGGACATAGCATCGCTACGCGCTGCCGTGATGAAACCTATCGACGCCAACTACTATGCCACAGCACCTTTGGGCGATGCCGAGCAAGTGCTCAACACCTTCATCAAGACCCAACCCGACATCTCGCTTGCCGACATCCAGAACCGATACGCCAAGGCTCCTTACGGATGGTCTCCCATCGCCACGAGTTTCATAGTGAACGAATTGGCGCGACGCCACCTCTTCGACTGGTATGTCAAAGGCGACCGTTTCACTAAGCTCGATGCCATCGCCGCCGCCATCGGTAACCCGAAGGACATGATGTTGCGGCCCGCCGCCGTCATCTCTTCCGAGTTGGTCAACAGATTCATCGGAACATGGAATGTCATCTATAAGAATTCGACCACCTTCAAGTCGAAGGAAGCTTCCGAGGTCTTCGATGTGGCCAAAACCGCCATCGCAAAACTCATCGCCAACCATGCCAAGACTGCTGCCGCCATCGGAAACACTCCTTTCTCCAAGTTCGTGCAGCAATACATCGATATGCTCAGCAACTGGAACACCGAACGCGACGAAACCAAGTTCTTCAACCTTGTCATCAGCGAAAAAGACCTGGCCAAGGGCCTTTGCGATGTGTGTGCCGAAATCACCGATTTCGCCACCGACCAAAAAACACACTACGACAGCATCTGCAATTTCATCAAGGACAACCAGGACAATTTCGCCTATCTCAACGAAAGCTGCTTGACCGACCTCGAAAACCTCAAGGCCATCGAAACCGACGAGCATCCTTTCGACAGGCTCAACGCATACAAGAAACTCCGCGACAAACTCCATCAGGAACTCAACGCCATCCGGCAGCAATATGCCACCATGGTGAAGGATGCCTTCAACCAGGCTTTCGACCAACTCGAAAAACTGTGCAACGACAACAAGGTGAACACCAGCATCTTGCCGTACCGCGAATCGACCATCGCCAACGCTTGCGCTTCGCAAAGCATCGACAAGCTGAAAAACAGCACCGACATCACCGAATTTTTCAACAAGTGGGTCAACATCATCATGGAACGCGCGCAAGGCAGCAAGCGCAAGTCCGTCAAATTCAACCGTTTCTCTAACGGCAGCCCTTGCATCATCAAGACTGCCGACGAACTCGACGCTTATTTGCAGGATCTGAAACAACGCATGTTGTCGGCTCTCGAAAACAACGACCTAATCATCTGACCATGAACACAACGCAACTCAGGACTTTCGCCACCGAAGCACGCAAATCGCTCCTGTCGGGAGTAAAAAGCAAAATGAACGCCCTTGGTTTCAAGGACGACGGAACGGTTGACAAATCCGATTATCCCATTCAGGCCGCCGATGGAACGCTTTTCCAAGGCGAATTCTACGATGTGGCTTTTTACGGCAAATGGATGCGTCTGCACGACGAAATAGCACGCCACGGTTTCCGTCAGGTTTGCGAAGAAGGCGCCTACACCTGGTTCAACCGCCTCATGGCCATTCAGATACTCGCCAAAAACGGCCTCATCAGCCCGGTGCTCGAATTCGAATCGTCCGATGTCCGAATCCCGCTCTTAGTGAAACAAGCCCACGAAGGCATCTGTCCCGACATGTCGGGCCTCGACGCCTCGCGCCTCAAGGCCATCATCGCCGACGACAACCGCATCACCGACCAGTTCGCCATCCTCATCGTGGCCTTTTGCCAATCGACGCCTATCCTTTACAAGTGTTTTGGCACACTCAACGACTTCACCGAACTGCTGTTGCCCACCAACATCCTTGCCTCCAACGGCTTCCTCAGCCTGCTGAACGGCTCGTCATTCATCACTGCACACGATTATGAGTCGACCGAACTCATCGGCTGGCTCTACCAGTTCTATATCGCCGAACGCAAGGACGAAGTCTTTGCCTCATTCAAAAGCGGCCACAAAGCCGAAGCCGACGACATACCCGCCGCCACCCAAATCTTCACCCCAAACTGGATTGTGAAATACATGGTGCAAAACACCCTCGGACGCATCTACCTCGACAACAACCCCGACAGTCCCCTGAAAGACGAATGGGAATACCTAATCGACACCCCTCGGGTGCTGAGCGGAGCCGAAGCACCACTTTCCACTTCATCACTTCCCACTTCATCACTTTCCACTTCACCACTTTCCACTTCACCACTTTCCACTTTAGAAAATCTCACCTTCGCCGACCTCTCATGCGGTTCGGGCCACATTCTCAACGAGGCTTTCGACGTCCTCTTCGCCATCTACAAGGAAGAAGGCTACACGCGCCGCCAGGCCATCAAAGCCATCTTTGAACACAACATCACCGGCGTTGACATCGACACGCGCGCCCGCCAGCTGGCCACTTTCGCCCTCATGCTGAAGGCTTGCCAGCAATGGCCTGATGCCATCAGCTGCGAGGTGATGCCCCGCGTGCTTGATATGCCCGCGCCCGACGACCCCGTGTGCGACCGCTACCCCTTACTCAAACAAGCCGACAACCTCGGCAGCATCATGAAGCTGGAGCCTTTCCCAGGCGAAACGCACCCTTTGGTGCTGGCCCTGACACAAAAATACGCCGCCATAGCCATGAACCCGCCTTATATGGGCGGCGGCAACATGAATGCCAATCTGGCCAAATATGTGAAAGACAACTACGAGGATTATAAATCGGACCTTTTCGCCGTCTTCATGAAGGTGGCGGAAGACCGTCTTTTGCCCAATGCCAAATACGGCATGATTAACATGCAGTCGTGGATGTTCCTTTCGTCATTTGAAAAGCTGCGTTCCCATGTCATCGACGACTTGCAGATTGACAGCATGATGCACCTTGGCCCACGCACTTTCGACGAGCTTTCGGGCGAGGTGGTGCAGAACACCGCTTTTGTGATTACCAACGCAAAGCCTGCCAGAAACGCTTATTATTTCCGCTTGGTCGATTTTGCACCATCGGCTTTGAAAGAGGACAACTTCCTGAACTGCCTCAATGCCATCCGTTGCTACGGAGATATTAGTAATATGGGAATTAACCTTTCGCCCTATTGCTTCAATGTCTCCCAATCCAACTTCAAGAAAATCCCAGGCTATCAAATTGGTTACTGGGTAAGTGAAAAACTTGTTTCTTTAATGCAAGGTGATACTATAGGGCAAAAAGCATGTGTTATTGCAGGTTTATGCACAGGTGATAACGGACATTATATTTTCAATTGGCATGAAGTTAACCAGAACAATATATTTTTCCCAAATCAACGTTTTTTTGATAAGAGATTCAAGTTCCACAATAAAGGAGGAAGCGTAAGAAAATGGTATGGCAATCATGATTTAGTAGTCAAGTATAATTCAGAATCAATAGAACATCTTAAGCAATTAGATGGCTTTAGAAATGATGGAAACGAACATTTCTTTCAGGAGTCAATTTCTTGGGCGAAAATAACTAGTTCGTATAACACTTTCAGGTATTACCCTGTTGGATTTGTATTTGATTCTGCCGGATCTTCTATCTTTGAAAATCCATTAAATTATTCTTTGTTAGGTTTCTGTAATAGCATTGTCGCAAGGACACTGATTAAACTTTTTAATCCTACTATCAATGCTTCTCCTGGAATTATTAAAAAATTGCCCTATACAAACAATAATCCATTAACTGAAAATATCGTTAGGAACTGCATATTTATTTCAAAACAAGATTGGGATGCGCACGAAACCTCATGGGATTTCAAGGAGAACGAACTGGTGCGCTACGCCAAAGGCAGCACTGACGACGGGGAAGGCCTGCCGCCACGCAGCCAAGTGAGCCGTAACCCCGAAAACGGCGGCATAAGCCTGGAAGACTGCCTCAACGCCTACAAGCACGACTGGGAGCAACGCTTCGGCCAGCTCCACGCCAACGAAGAGGAACTCAACCGCCAGTTCATCGAGATTTACGGCCTGCAGGATGAACTCACGCCCGATGTGCCCCTCGATGAGATTACCATACTGCAGCAAGGAGAGATTAGCATTGAGGAATAAAAAGGCCAACGAATTGAAAAAACAAAAAAATAAAGTGGAAATGTTTGAAAGAATCATCAAATTGGTAAGAGAAGAAAAAGTTTCACTTTTCATTGGAGCAGGATTCTCAAAAGAGGCACAAGCTCCTTCTGTGGATCAGCTTCGCGATGCCATATTATCGCAATTTGACAACGGTCAACAGCGCAAGGAACATGAAAACGATTCTTTGGCAGAAGTGTCGGATTTCTTTGTAGAGGAAATCTGCTGTGGCAGTAGGAATAGTCTGATTGAACTTCTGCAAAAACAGTTTCATTTCACTCCAGCTAAGATGGATGACCATCAGGCGTTGGCCAAGATACCTCATTTCCACAATATTTTCACCACAAATTACGACACCTTACTGGAAGACTCTTATCCTGATGATATTTGCCAAGTGATAAGGAAAGATGCCGATTGCACCTATCTTGACAATAAACCGGTTAAAATTTTCAAGATACATGGCGACTTCACAAATCAAGACTATGTCGTCATCACATCCCATGATTATGCCAACTTCCAGGACCACAATTACAATCCCCAGATGTGGGAAATCGTCAAAAACGATTTCCTGACTAAACACATTCTGTTTATTGGTTACAGTCTCGCAGATGACAATATAGTTAGTATTATAAAGAACATTTCAGATACGGTCAACAAGAACCAAAAGGACATGTTCCTAATTGCACCACACATTGACCCTGTTAACCAAGGAATATTAAAGAAGATGAAAGTGCATTATTATGATGCAGTAGCTTCCGATTTCTTGGCAGAGTTAAAGAAGGAATTGGATGCCAGAATAGGTATGGATTTCCGCCATCACAAGGTAAGTGCCGAAACTTTTGCCAGATATTGCCATCTTCATGGATTCAATCCAGACATTGCTCTTCATCAACAAAAAGAGAACGACATTGTTGGTTTTAAGCCTTTGTCTGGACAACCAATAAATCATTCACTTCAGATGACCGTAAAGTCTGAATTAAAAGATATGTTAGAAGAACCTGATTTCGAGAAGAATGGAATTTTGATAGAAGACTCGCCATTCCCAAAACTTCCTGTCATCAAAATCGAGAAGAATGATTTGCTTAAATGCACTCATTCCGTCAATGGCGTTGTTGTCCAGGATGAAATTGAGCGAGTTCTAGTTGGCCCTGCTGTGGATGATACGGTTCTGAATATTTGCATTCCATCCAGAGGTTTCATGGAAAAAGCAAATGCTAAAACATATCTTATTAAGCAAGGCAAAAGAGTTTATGATTTTGATTGTAATATCTATACCGTCGAACTAACTATAGAATTGAAAGAAGCAAATGAAGAAGGAATGATTGTCACATATAGTACAACCTTTAATTTTAAGGATACCTATACCGATAACTCTGAAGCCATAAAGTGGATTGATTTTATTTCCGCAGTTTTTTCTGGAGATGAATTTGGCATCAGCGGCGATTCTTTTCCTTCTTTTCATGCCAAAGACATACCTTCCCCAGAACAAGAACAAAACTATAACAAATTCAAAAAATATTACGAGAACATAAAACAAATAGAATTGCTAACAGGCAAGTGTTTTACAGAGTATAATTGCTATAATGAGGAACGCTATAGAATGTCGAAATGGATTGTAGCATATCTTACTCATAAAACAGTAACAACTAACAACACAAATAACATACATTTTTCTGTCGAAGTAAAGGAAGGCTCTTACCTGTTTGAAGAAGCAAAAAAAGAAGATGTCCTCTCCGTGATTACGACGGAGCCAAATGGGACATCTTTAAGTCTTAATGGTAGAACTTTTGATATTCCGTTTACACATAAGATACTAAACGGATGCAAGGTAATTGGAATCACGAATGAAGGAAATAAAATTAGAGTCGAGTTTGACACGCAAAGCACGAAACAGATAATCCTTTTATCTGACAGATCGGCTAAAGAAGAGTTTCCGGAAGTGAGGCTGTTTGACGCCCTTGTCTGATATAATAATATGAGAACCGTAAATTGAAATATGGAAGATTATAAAGAAACATATCAAAGGCTTATAGCTCACGCTGAAAATGAGGTGATAGAGTACAAGACAGCCGAAAATCAGTACGACACGAATAAACTTGGCAAGTATCTTTCCGCATTGAGCAATGAGGCTAACTTGCGGGAGGTTGACTATGCGTGGATTCTGCTTGGTGTTAATGACAAGAGACAAGCCGTTGGAACACAATTCCTGACGGATGATGCAAAACTTCAATCGTTAAAACATGATATTGCCGCAAACACGACAGGAGGCCTAACGTTTCGCGAAATCATTCCTATTGAAGTGGATGGAAATAGGGTGTTAATGTTCAAAATCCCTGCTGCTCCCCGAAACATAGTGACAAAATGGAAAGGTGTTGCTTATGGAAGGAGCGGGGAGAGCTTGGAGCCTCTGTCACAAGATAAATACGATGCAATACGGTATCAACGTCCGGTCGATGATTGGTCTGCACATTTGGTTGAAGACGCTACCATTAAGGAAGATTTGGATGAATTGGCACTTGCAAAAGCACGCATCATGTTTAAGAAAGTACATGATAAGATGCCTCCGGAAATGGTCGATGCGTGGACAACCGAAGATTTCCTGAAACATAGCGGCCTGCTGACCAATGGGAAACTGACACGAGGAACCTTGCTGTTGCTGGGCAAAACAACCTCTGCCTACAAGCTCGCTCCCGCCGTCCCGCAAATCACATGGACCTTGGTTAATGAAGAAGGACGTAAAATCGACTACAAACATTTTACTATACCTTTTATTTTGACTGTTGATGAAGTGCTGGCTAAAATAAGAAACCTCACTATGCGCGAAATGCCCGGTGGAACACTATTTCCTGAAAAACTGATGCAATATGATGATTTCATTATCAGAGAGGTTATACACAATGCCATAGCGCATCAGGATTACACACTTTGCCAACGCATCAATTTCATTGAAGCACCTGACTACTTGTATTACTCAAATGCCGGCACTTTCTATCCTGGCACTTTGGAAAATGCCCTTGATGCATTGAAACAGCAAAAATTCTATCGGAATGAATGTCTGTGCAAAGGTATGGTTAGCTTTAATATGATTGACACTGTCAGCAGTGGAATTCAAACCATCTTTTACAAGCAAAAGGAACGTCATTTTCCCATGCCAGACTATGAAATCAATGAAAATGTTCCGGAAGTAAACGTCAAAATTTACGGCAGATTGATTGATGAAAAATATGTTGAGTTGCTAAAAAGAGACAACACGTTGTCATTAAAAGAATGTATTTGGCTGGATGCTATTCAGAAAAGAAGACCTGTCACTGACGAAGCTTTACGAATACTGAGAAGCAAAAGACTTATTGAAGGTCATAAACCTAACTACATTATTTCACAATCGGTTGCTCAGAAGACTCATCAATTGCCAGAATATACAAAGCAAAAAGGACTTGACAAGACCAAACTCACAAATATGATCCAACAATTCATTGAAAATGCTGATGGGGCAGGTGTTATGCTGAATGACATTTATGAGTATATGAAAGACACTTTGCCTTCAACCAAGTCGCCTGAATCAAAGAAAAAAATGCTTAGCTATCTGCTTAGATTGCTTAAACTGGAAGGAAAAATCCATACAGAAGGATTGAGATGGAAAGTGGGAAAAAGTTAGTTTTTAGTCGGATTTTAGTTAGTTTTTAGTCGGATTTTAGTTAGTTTTTAGTTAGATTTTAGTTAGATTTTAGTCAAATGGATACAAACAAACAACATTTAGTATGGCATGACGACAACATAATGAAACAGCTCATCAGCTACGCCATAGGCTGCATGATGGGCCGCTACCGCCTCGACCGTCCGGGCCTCCACATCGCCCATCCCAACCCGTTGCCCGAAGAACTGGAATCTTACGAAATCGACATGCTCCCTGAGCCTGTCGAAGGGAGCTGCAATAGCACCAACAACCCATCACCCGTCACCCATCACCCATCACCCTCCTCCTTCACCATCGACGACGACGGCATCATCCCGCTCATGCCACTCGACAGCGGCTTCCCCGACTGCGCAGCCGCACGCATGTCGGAATTCGTCAAACTCGTCTTCGGCGAAGAGCAACACGCCGCCAACATGAACTTCCTGCAGGAAGCCTTGGGCAAAGACCTTGAGACCTATTTCGCCAAGGATTTCTATACCGACCACAAGAAACGATACCAGAACCGTCCCATCTACTGGCTCTTTGCCTCGAAGAAGGGAGCGTTTCAGTGTCTGGTTTACATGCACCGCATGACGCCGTTCACCGTCGAGCGAATCCGAAGCAAATACCTGCTGCCCTACATCGAGCGTCTCGCCGGACGCATCAACGACATGAATGCCAGCATACTCCAACTCACTTCTGCCCAAGCCCGCACCCTCCAGAAACTGGAGCGCGACCTTCAGGAGTGCCGCGAGTACCACGACCTGCTGCACCCCGTGGCCAACCAGAACATCGCCATCGACTTAGACGACGGCGTTGTGGTCAACTACGCCAAGTTCGGCGACTGCCTTGCTAAATTGAAATGATAAAAACAACTAAACTATATTGATATGAAACGGTTCAAACAATTGATAGTCCATTGTCAAGACGAACAACAGGCACAAGCACTTATGGAAAAAATTGGAGCTGCTTGTAACAAGTCACCTTTCCTTTTCAAGGAAAAAATCGCCAAGCGATTTCCTAATGAGAATGATATAATGCAAATCATTGCTACGGTAAAAAACATACCCAATGCTTTGCTTATCCTAATGCTCGACAAAAATGACATTAAGGTGATAAACATCATTCCATACCAGAAATCGACATTCCGCATAGAGAAAGACCAATACAATGAAATCATCGATGCTTTTGATGCTCAAATCATCCGTAAGGTATGTGATGGATACAGCATCACAAACACCCCAGCCGAATACACCATGGAAAGTTTGATTCCCCACAGTTATCAGGCTCTTTACCAATGGGCAAATTGTCCTGGAGCTCCTGATGAAGCTTTTATTCATCAACTTGATCTGGAACGATGGTTTGAATTTCTAATTCAATTATTTGAAAATAAAGAGAATGAAAAGCTCCTATCCGAAGACTTAGAACAATGGCTTGAGGAACAAAAATGGAAATACGAACATATCGAAGAAGCCATACTACATTATGAACACGATGCAAGACTTATTGAATATTATGAGCGCCACCACAATTAACTACATTCTTACTGGTATATCAATTATTTTGACTACCGTCTCAATTATATCAGCTTTCAAATCAAATAAATATATGAAAAATGCAAAAGCAATAAAAAGCGAAATCCTTGATTTGAGAGACACCTTTGATTTGTATGAATTTTCAAAACGTTTTCATGCTTTCAATATGGAACTTTCATCAATAATGATAACCGAAAATTGGAACAAAGGTGGTAAAAATGCAAATTACATTACAAGATTGACCACCATCCTAACAGATTATAATCAGTATGAGAATAAAATACCGCAGCAGACATGCACGAAAATCAGAGAAGACATCAATTACATTCAAGGGATGACAGAAAAACTGTATAATGGAAGTGCCAGTGTTTTCTGTATTAATAATTGCAAGTCGCATCTTGATAATATAGACAGAGAACTGAGTGCTATTTCAGAAAAAAGAAAACGAGATAGTTAATTCTATAGACTTGATATGCAAGACAAGATATACAGATACTTCGACCTGAACCCCGCCCTACACGTCCTGTTCGTCTTCAGCCTCGAGACCAAGGCCGACGAACTCGACAGTTACGAATGGAAGCCCGGCTACCGCTACGAGAAATTCAACGGGGCTTGGTTCAACACAAAGTACAAAATCCTCAACGACTGGAAAGACGACCGCGTCATCCTCGCTTTCGAAGGGTTGCGTCCTTCCACACAGGCCCAGATGATGCAGTTCCCTCTGATGGACATCCTCGCCACCAACACCGACTACCGCGACGACGACTACGAAGCCTTCATGCAGCAGTACAACATAAGCGGGCAATACACCTCTTTCGTTCAAAAGCATGTAGGGGAAATGCAGCTCAAGAAGTTCCAGTCGGTCTTCAAGGACTGCTACGGCAACTGCTTCAACGACGATTTGGGCTATCGCGGCTTGCTGTCGGGCTATCTCGGCTCCGACAAAATGCTCGACTGGGACACCATCATCATCCGCCTACTGATACTCGACGTGCAATCCGATGATGCCAAGCGCGACGCCTTTTACCGCCGTCTGGTAACATTTCCTGATGTTGCCAGATACTTGCAGCAGAAACTCATCTCCATATTCAATGTAGGTTATCTCGAAAACCAGCCCAACCGCCGCTTTGCTCCGGTAGCCGAGTCGATGAAATACAACGCCATCCTTCAGAAAATTGTTGCCGACGAGAAACACGACACCTATTGCTCTTATAAAATAGACAACGCCTTCCAGCTCCATCAAATCAACCGCATCATGGCTCTCGCCTTCAGCGACAAGACCATAGCCAGGAATTTTGAAACGGCATTGCTCTCCCTTTCGGGCAAAATCAAGGAACAAAGCATCATCGGCTGTTATGGCACCGAAGCCGACTACCACTACATGCCCGAAACAATGTGCTGGCCTATACTGCAGCAACTGGCAGCCAACCATCTTTACTCTGACAACGACTGGCTTGTTGAACGTCTGCAACAGCTCAGCCATAAGCAAGACGGTAATTCACAGACCCTTCCAGCCATTGCATTCCTATCATCCGTGGCCAGTTTTTATAAGAAAAAAGCAGAATACCCTTCGCTCAAATTCAACCATCCCGAAGACTACATCAAGCGTTATGCCGACGACCTTTACAAGTCGGACACCTACTACCGGAAGGCATTGAACAGTTTCGACAGTCTCTCCAAGACAGTTCCGGTTTTCGATGACATGATGGCCATCAAGCGTCGTCTCGACGCCGATTATGCCCAATTCACCAACAATTTGAATCTGGAATGGACAAAATGCCTTACTGAAAAAGGCGGTGGACTGACAGGCCTTGAAGGAATACACTTGCAGCAGAACTTCTACGCCGATTTCTGCGCTCCGCATACAGAGAAAATGGCACTCATCATCTGCGATGCCCTCCGTTATGAGATTGCCGTCGAAATAATGGGCGAAATAGCAAAGCGCCGCCGCCATGTGGCAGAGTTGAGCTATGCCATAGCCATGATGCCTTCCGAAACCGAATACTGCAAGCCTGCCTTACTTCCCCATAAGTCGCTGAAACTCCTGCAAGACTTTTCCATGCTCACTGATGGCAAATACATCAACACCACCGACGAACGAACCGAACATGTGCGCAGATACAACGAGAACGCCATTTGCTATAGTTTCGCCAATTTCGACAAGAAGGACAGCGACGAAAAACGCGAAATGTACAAAAACCAGCTCGTCATCGTTTTCTACGGCAACATCGACGATAGCGGACATAAAGCCAGCACCCGCACCGAAGTGCTCAATACCATCAACAATTCCGTGACCTGTCTCGCCGATGAAATCTATTCCATTCTGTCTTCCTACAACATCACCGATGTCTATCTCACCGCCGACCACGGTTTCATCTATAACGATATTGATTTTGCCGACAAAGACAAAATCGAAATCCTCGACAATGCCTTCCATATCAAGAACCGCTTCTACTTCACCTACAGCGACGAAGAAAGGGAACACATTACCAAGTTCAAACTGTCAGAAGCATCCGGCATGAGCCATGACGACGATTTGCCCGTCTATGTGGCCGTGCCCAAAGGCACGAACCGTTTCTACGCTCAAGGTGGGGGCTATCGCTTCACTCACGGCGGGGCTTCGTTGCAGGAGCTTGTCATCCCTGTGCTTCATTGCTCGCAACAACGTTCCGATGAGCGTCAGGAAGTTTCGGTTGCCTTAATGAACCGCAAACTCTCCATGGCATCGGGCCGAATCAAGATAACTCTCGTCCAATTAGAGCCGGTTTCCATGACCCATAAGAAAGTGGATCTTCTTTGCGCCCTCTATTGCAACAACGAACTGGTATCATCCGAGCATCCCATATCTCTCAACGCGACAGGAGAACTTCCTGAACGTATGTTTGAAGTCGACCTCGTCCTCTCCAGGCAAACCCAATCCAACATCTTGGAGCTTCGCATCTATAAACCAGAAGACCCCATGAATCCAATTATCCGCGAAACTGTCACCAACAACACCCTAATAGAAAGAGACTTTTAACCCTTATCATCCGACGGATTCATCGCTAGCCGGAATGCAATCCTGACCTTAGTCAAAACCTATCTCAATAAAGAAATGAATAAAAACGAAAGATACACCGCGCTATTGAAAAGCCAAATAGACACACTGAAAAAGGAAAACCGTTTTCTGGAATTCAAGTCCAACTATCAGGATGCCGACAAATTGGGCAAATACATCTCAGCCCTTTCAAATGGCGCCTGTCTCGACCACCAGGACTTCGCCTATCTCTATTTTGGCGTTGAAGACGAGACCCTCGCCATCAAAGGTACTTCATTCGACATTTCCAAATTGAAAGCCGAAGGCAACCAGTCTCTCGAAATATACCTGCGGCGAATGGTCGAGCCTAAAATCACTTTCGACATCGAAGAGTTTCTTTTTGATGGCAAACAAAGGATGGTCGTTTTTATCATTCCTGCCGCCACAAACGAACCCACATGCTACCAAAAAAAGCCTTTTATCCGTGTCGACAGCCATGTTACCGAACTTACGCCTTATACCAATTGGATGCGTGAAATCTACACCACCAGCATGGATTGGAGCGCACAAGTGGTTGAAGAAGCAACTATCGCCGACCTCGACCCGCAAGCCATCCTGACAGCTCGAAACGGCTTCAAGGAACGCTTCCCTGAAAAATCCACCGAGTCCGACTCTTGGAACGACGAAACCTTCCTCGACAAAGCCAGACTTACAGTAAACGGAAAGATAACCCGTACTGCTTTGCTCCTTCTTGGGAAAGAAGAATCAGCTCATTATCTGAATCACATTTCCCAAATCGTTTGGAAATGTTTCCAAGACGGGAAAACATTTGGCGACATCTTCACCATACCGTTCCTGCTTTCCACCACAAAAGTGCTGAATAGCATTCGAAACTACCGTTTCAAAATCTATCCGCAAAACTCACTTATTCCCGCCGAAGTTTGGAAATACGACACCAATACCATCCTCGAATGTCTGCACAACTGTATCGCCCACCAGAATTATCTCAACAATGCCCGCATCCTTGTCATCGAAGACCCCGACAAATTATCTTTCGAAAATGCAGGCAATTTCTTTGAAGGCGATTACGAAGATTATATTTTGGGCAACAAAACACCCGAACACTATCGCAATCCTTTCCTTGCACAGGCTATGGTCAATATCAAAATGATTGACACACAAGGCTACGGCATACACACCATGTTCAAAAAACAGAAGGAAAGATTTCTGCCGATGCCCGACTACGATGAAAGCTCCAGCAGCAAAGTCGTGCTACACCTGCCTGGCAGCATAATCGACGAGAACTACAGCAAAATCCTGATGGAACGCCAAGACCTTACCCTAAGCGAAACCGTATTGCTCGACCATGTCCAAAAACACAAGCCGATTTCCGCCGAAGCGAGAGCCATGTTGAAGAAGAGAAAACTCATCGAAGGCTCTGGAAACAACATTTACATTGCCTTATCCGTGGCGCAAAACACAGGACAAAAGTCCGAATATTCCAAACACAAAGGATTAGAAGACAAGCAATGTGAAGCCCTTCTCCTACAATCCCTATCCGACCACGGCTCGCTAACCAAACGCGAAATCGTCGATTTGTTTTCGAGAGTCCTTTCCGACCAATTGGACGAAAAACAAATAGGAAACAAAGTTGACAACATACTTCGCAAAATTAGAAAAAGTGGCAAAATCAAGAACGATGCAAAAGGCAACAAGTCGTCTTGGTCACTCGTAAATCCATAAAATTTACGAGCAATTTACGAGCAATTTACGAGCAAGAAAAATTATAAACAACTAATTAACAATAATTTAACATCTTGTAAATCTATAAAATTTACGAGCAAATTACAAGCAATCAAAAACGCAAACGAGCCATGACACTACAAAATAAAATACTCGACACTTTCATCGGCAAGGTCGTCCGCAAGGACTTGGCCTTCCAAGTAAAAGGCAACCTTCCCGTACCGACATACGTTCTCGAATACCTCCTGGGCCAGTATTGCGCCACCGATGACCCCGATGCCATCGAAGAAGGTCTGGAGAAGACCCGCAACATCATTCGCACCAACTATGTACACCGTGCCGAAGCCGAAGAAGTGAAAGGTAAAATCCGCGAAGCTGGCCGCTACCGTATCATCGACAAGATTTCCGTCCTGCTTAACGACAGGGCCGACCAATACGAAGCCTCATTTGCCAACCTCACCCTCACCAACATTCCCATCGGCACCGAATATGTCCGCAAGAACCCAAAGCTCCTTTCGGGCAATGGCGTATGGTGCATCGTCGATGTGGGATACATTCCCGGTGATGATATCAAGATCCGCTGGGAAATCCAGAATCTCAAGCCCATCCAAATCTCCAACATCGATTTGGATGAATACATCGACAAGCGTCATGAGTTCACAACCGACGAATGGATTGATTTCCTCATCCATACCGTAGGCCTCAACCCCGACAACCTCAACCGCCGCGAGAAGTTCATCATCATTTCACGCCTCTTGCCCCATGTCGAGAACAACTACAACTTTATGGAATTAGGTCCAAAAGGCACAGGCAAATCCCATGTCTTTCAGGAACTTTCGCCCTATGGTGTTCTCGTCAGTGGCGGCGACGTCACTTCGGCACGCCTGTTCGTCAAGATGTCGGGCAACAAGGAAATACTTGGTCTCGTCGGCTATTGGGATGTGGTGGCTTGGGACGAATTCGAGCAGCAGAAAGGCAAACAAATTGATTCCGTCATGATCGATACCATGCAGAACTATCTGGCCAACAAGTCCTTCAACCGCGGCAAAGCCACTCATGAAGCTACGGCCTCCATGAGCTTTGTAGGCAACACCAAACACACCGTGCCCTACATGCTCAAAAACTCACATCTCTTCGAGTCCATTCCAGTTGCCTTCCAGAAAGGCGCTTTCTTAGACCGCATCCATCTCTACAATCCGGGCTGGGAAATCAAGATGCTGAAAAAAGACTCGTTCAGCAAAAGTTACGGCCTCATCACCGACTATGTCGCTGCTGTACTTCACGAACTCCGCAAGTTCGACTATTCCGCCGACCTGAAAAAATACGCCATCTTCAGCACCACACTCTCCGAACGCGACCACAACGCCATCCGCAAAACCTTCTCAGGCTTGGTCAAGCTTCTCTACCCCGATGGCAAATACACGCAGGAAGAGGCATTGGAAATCATCGATTTCGCCGCCGAAAGCCGCAAACGCGTCAAAGACCAGCTATACATTATCGACGAGACCTTCAAGGCCGAACCAGCCGTCTTTGAATACACAAAAGCATCCGATGGGACCAAAGTCCAAATCGAAGCCCTCGAATGTGTCGGCTTGAACTCACCTTCATCCCAACCACTATACAGCAAATCACCCGTCACCAACAACCCATCACCCATCACCCATCACCCATCACCTGTCACCAACACTCCATCGCTTGCCGCCAAATCAATAGAAATCCGTCTTAATCAGACAGGGATTTCCTACAAAACCCTCTTCGCCGACTATCTCCAAACCGCCCACGCCATCGAAATCACCGACCCTTTCATCCGTTTGCCCTATCAGGTTTACAATCTGATTGATTTCATTCAGATGCTCAAAGAAACCAACGACACCCCGGAAGAGCTGAAAGTCATTCTGCACACCAACGCCGAAAACGATGAAGCCATCCCCGAGATGATCGACATCTTCGATGGTCTTCAAGACGACCTGCGTTCGTTCAGCATCGAATTTGCCTACGACTTTACAGCCGACCACGACCGGAAGATTGTAGCCGACAATGGTTGGTGCATCTACCTTGGCCGCGGTCTCGACATCTTCGAGCCATACGCCCGTTTCACCATGGGCTGCGCCGCTCAGGAAAACCGCCGCTGCCGCGCATTCACAGTAACCTACGCAAATCAATAAGCTAGGAAACGACTATTTCACTTTAGCCTTTCATGTTGAGTGTGGACATATTACAGGCTCTGACTTATAAAGGATTGGACCGATTGGCCAATCCTTTTTTTAGTCTCTGAGGTCAGACACATTTTTTGGTGGGAGCATCGTCAAATATTTTATAAACAGAGATTTAGCATGTTGATAACTTTGTTGATAAAAAAATTTACCATTTTTAAATCTTGCTTCCATAAAATGTCCGTATCTTTGCATTTGAAGGTTATGAATTAACCTGAAACCAAGTAAATAGCGGCCTTCTCACGAAGTGCCTCGACATAAAAAATTAATTCTTGTTGGTAATATCATCACAAACATGACACAAAGCATAAACAAGACGGAAATTAAAAACTCATACTATCACACCGACATTGGACCTCAGATAGAAGTTCTCCAACAAATCATCAGAAGCTACAAAACCGAATTAAAAACGCAAAACGAAATACGAATCGGCGATAAACGGCAAAAAATC